>JBMLRK010000341.1:2055-15597 GCA_049241065.1 Spirosomataceae bacterium | reverse complement strand
TTTGTGTCTTCACAAACAACTCACGAAATTGTCAATGAAGACACTGACAATGGCAAAAACTTTTCACTTTAAACATTATACTTCCCAGCCATTGTCGGTGCATCAACTGACAATGGCTGACTTTTAAAAGGGTTGAATCATCCATTTTATTTTAAAAATGACTCGAAAAGCTACTGAAGACGACCTTTCATTTGTTTACGACCTGTATATGCACCCACAGGTTAATCCTCATTTACTGTATGAAAAAATGGATTTGGAGCAATTTCAACCTATTTATCAGCAGTTGTTGAAAGATGAAGTCAAATACATTTTTGAAGATAATCAGCAAATGGTGGGAATGTTCAAGCTGATTCCACTCAAATATCGTAATGCACATATTGCTTATTTAGGAGGCGTTGGCATTCATCCGAATTATAATGGGCGTGGTTTTGGCGAAAAAATGCTCAGAGAAGTACTGGATTTAGCTAAACAACATGGTGTCAAAAGAGTAGAATTAAGCGTTGGAACTGCCAATGAAAGAGCTATTCACCTGTATAAAAAAGTAGGTTTTGAAGAGGAAGGAGTACTTAGAAAATTCACCTATTTAAAGAGTGAAGGTAGGTTTATTGACGAAATGCTGATGAGCTATATTTTTGAATAATCATTAGGGCTTCATGTTCGCCATTGTTTGTGTCTTCACAAACAACTAAATCACTCGAAATTGTCAGTGGAGACACTGACAATGGCAAGGGAGGGCATTCGCCATTGTCAGTGTCTCCAACTTTTTACCTTAAACATTAGACTTCTAAAACAACAACCATAACATGATTACACTTACCGCAAAACTAACTGCAAAAGCAGAGAAATTAGAAGAAGTAAAACAAGGATTACACAACTTAGTAAGCCTTACCACAAAAGAAGAAGGATGCGTTCAGTACGTCTTACACCAAGATGTAAGCAATCCGAATGTGTTTGTTTTTTACGAACAATTCCAAGACCAAACAGCCTTTGAATTTCACTCAAATGCCCCTTATATCAAGGAGTTTTTTGGTAAAGCAGACGAGTTATTGGCAATTCCAGCGGAATTAACGTTCTTGATGAAATTGTAGTACGTTGCATAACGAAATAAAACTACCCCAAAACATTTAATTGTTCTGGGGTAGTTTTGTTTTATTATTTTTTCTTTTATTCACAGGATTTTCAATCTACTAAAATTTTAATAGACTGAAATGTCGAACAGGGCAAACAATGGATTAAAAATCCCTATTATCAGTACTTCGAGATACACTTCGGGGCAGGTCGAATAGCAAAAGAAAATTGATATGAATTTTACGAAAAAAGAGATAATCAACTATTTAATATTGTTATTAATAAAGAATGTTGACGAAGGTGACGGTGCTTCTTTAGAGATGCTAAACAATGCTCTATTTCAAGTTCTAAGACACAAACCAAAACTTAATTTTATAGATAATAATTTTTCACTTTTAGCCGAAATACAACTATTGATTTCAGAAAAGTATATCTCAGAAAATTTATTACGCAATTATAATATAAATCAGGCTGGGATTAACTTTATAAACATAAATAAGAGTATTGGACTTTTACTAAAAGATTTATAGGCTAAATAATATAAACGAAACCAACGATGCCCTTCGGAACAGGTCGAATATCGAGAGGACTATTTGCATGAATATCATCCATTAAAAGGTTTTAGAATTTACAATGTGATGTGTGAACTTCATTGAACTTGTAGAAAGATTTGCCCCCCCCCCTTTAACGGCATTCTACTTCTGTTCAGCTCCAAACTCTATCGCACTAAAATCTATAGGCCATTTTGTTTGAACATCAAATTTGGCTTTTTCAAATTTGGCTTTTTCAATTCCCGAGACAGTACTCAAATCAGCTCCGCTTAAATTTGCATTTCGAAAATCAGCTCCTTCGATATTCGCTCCTTCAAAATTTGCGTTTTGAAGGTTTGCATTTTCGAATAAAGTCGAAATTGAAATGCTATTCTTTAAACTTGAATTTGATAAATCAGTATTTCTTAGATCAGCTACAATTAGATTTGTCGATTCTAGATTACAACTATTCATCTTAGCATTAATTAAAAAATTCCTCTTAAATTAGAATTCACAAAACTTGAACCAATCAAATTTGCATTTTCTAATTCAGCTCTATGAAGATTTAAATTTTCAAGTGGAATACCGTTTAACTTATCAAATGGGACTTCTACATTAAGACCAGTAGCACAATATATTATCATGTTTTTATTTTATTTCGAGATGTTCCGAAGGGCAAGATTGGCAGCCGATAACGGTGAATAATAGCAGGAATTATTACTTGTTTCATGCTATTCAGAATCGGTTTCATAAATTATGAAGTATTTTTCCTTTATAAAAGCATAGCTTAATACAAAAGATGTTTCTATTACAAGAGCTGTGAAATAAAGTATAAATGGTTTCAATTCCAATCGTCCTTTTTCACCAACTAACCAAAAGACATAAAAATATCCTATTGAAATTGGCAAAATAAATCCCAATCTTTTTAACCATGATTTTTTATATCTTATTATCAAATCACAACAATATAAATGAAAAATAAATGGTAAAAAAGTATAGAAACAGTAAAATATTGTTGTATTTCCTATAAATTTTCGATCAAATTCACTGGTGTAAGGGTTCATCAATAAAATAAAAAAAGTACTTATAAAAGGGTGAACAAGATATTTCGTAAGAGTAAATAAAGTTTTCATTTTATTATTTGATTAATTTCTTTTCGTATGAACAACATAGTCGGCTTTGGAAACATTATTAACTGGTGCTGGATTTCTATCCAGTACCAACTACGCTGCCCAAAACATTCCGAAGGGCATCTCTGGGACGCATAGTCGAACCTTTGATTCACAGGATTTCCAATCCACTGACAAGAGCATAAACAAAAAAGCCGACCATACAACAAATCTGTATAGTCGGCTTTTTTTATGAAATTAGCTATTTATTCCTCTACCGAAACAGGGTGTTTTTTGTTTCCTCCTGCAATTTTTTCAATTAAGACAAAGAGTACAGGAACGACAAAAATGGCTAGGGTCGTAGCTGATAACATCCCTCCAAATACGGTCCAACCAATGGTTTTACGAGATTCTGCGGCTGCTCCACTCGCAAATGCTAAAGGTAACACCCCTAAAATAAAGGCTAGGGAGGTCATAATGATGGGGCGTAAACGTAATTGAACGGCTTCTAAGGTGGCAGGGACTAAATCCATGCCTTTATCTACCCGTTCTTTGGCAAACTCGACAATCAAAATGGCATTTTTGGCGGCTAATCCGATAAGGGTAATCAAACCGATTTGAGCGTAAATGTTGTTGGACAAATTGGGTAATAAGGTCAAGGTTAAGATTGACCCAAATGCTCCAATTGGTACGGCAAACAAGACTGAAAACGGAATCGACCAGCTTTCGTATAAGGCTGCAAGGAATAAGAATACAAAGACGATGGATATACCAAAAATCAAGGTAGTGCTACTTCCTGCTTTTAATTCCTCGGCACTCATACCCGAAAATTCGTAGCTATATCCTGTTGGTAAGGTGGTAGCTGCTACTTCTTTCAGGGCATCAATTGCTTGTCCACTACTGAACCCTGGTTTAGGAGAACCGTTGATTTCAATCGAACGATAAACGTTATAGTGTGAAATCATGGCGGCATTTTCAACAACCTTTGCCGTTACTAAGGCTTTTAATGGAACCATATTCCCAACGTTATTTCTGACGTAGAAATGTTCGATTTTATCGAGCGACGAACGGAAACTGCTATCCGCTTGTACCATTACCCTAAAGTTTCTACCGTATAAAGTAAAGTCATTGATGTACGAACTACCCAATAAGGTCGAAAGCGTTCCGAATACGTCTGACACGGCAACTCCTTGTTTTTTGGCTTGATCTCTATCGACATCAATTTGATACCCCGGTGTTCTTGAACTAAAGAAGGTATAGGCCATCCCGATTTCTGGACGTTTGTTTACCTCCGCTAAGAATTTACGGGCTACTTTTTCAAATTGTTGTACATTGTCTGGACTTGTCGTTTGCAATAATTCAAAGGTAAAACCAGCCGTTTGCCCTAACCCCGGAATCGCAGGAGGGGCAATCGCAAGGATTCTTGCTTCCCGAATATCGGCTGTACTTTTCTTGATTTTATCAATTACCGCTTGTACACTGTGTTCTTTTCCTTCTCGTTGCGACCAAGGTTTTAAGTTGACAAAGAACGTACCGACGTTGGTTTTGTTCGAGAAACTTACAATGTTCAACCCCGCAATACCGCCCAATACACGCACTTCTGGTAGTTTTTCCAAACGTCCCATAATGGTTTTGAACAAGGCTACATTTCTGCTTGTTGACGTTGCTTCTGGCATTTCGTAGGTTACATACAAACGCCCTTCATCTTCCGTCGGAATAAATCCTGTTGGTTTTGATTTAAACAAGAAAATCAAGCCTACAAACAAACACACCATCATCACCATCACTAACGGAGTGGCTTTTATCCACTTCGCAACCCCTCTCGTATAAGAATGTGCAAGGCTATCGAATTTGGTATTGAACACATAGAAGAATTTCTCTAACAGGTTTTTCTTTGCATCTTTATCTTTCGACGGTCTTAACATCAAGGTACATAAGGCTGGTGTTAAGGACAAGGCTACAAATGCTGAAAGCATTACCGAAACGGCAATCGTAATGGCAAATTGTTGATACAACTGCCCCACAATCCCTGGTACAAAACTTACGGGTACAAATACTGCGGCTAGAATCAAGGCAATGGCAATTACTGGCCCAGAAATTTCTTTCATGGCTTTTACCGTTGCTTCTTTAGGAGTCATTCCGTATTCGTCCATGTTATGTTGCACAGCTTCTACGACCACAATGGCATCATCCACTACAATCCCGATGGCCAATACAAAGGCAAATAAGGTCAGGGTATTTATCGTAAATCCAAAAGGAATAAAGAAGATAAAGGTTCCGATTAAGGATACAGGAATTGCCAAAATCGGAATTAAGGTCGCTCTCCAGTTTTGTAGGAATAAGAATACCACCAAAATCACCAAAATCAAGGCTTCTATCAAGGTATGAATTACTTCTTCGATCGATACTTTCACGACTGATGCCGATTCCAACGGAACGACATAGTCAATATCTTTAGGGAAGGTCTTTCTCATTTCGTCCAATGCTTTGTTAACTCCTTCATAGGTACTCAAGGCGTTTGCTCCTGGTGCTAAATAAAGAATCACGAAAGCAGCTGGTTTCCCTGCTACGAAGGCATTTAAGCCATAATCAAAACGTCCTAATTCTACTCGTGCCACATCTTTTAAATACACGACACTCCCTGTAGTTGGGACTGTACGTACAATGACATTTTCAAACTGATCTTTTGTATTGATACGACTGTTTGTTAACACACTATATTCAAATGCTTGGCTCGAAGGCTGCGGATTTCCCCCTACAATCCCTGCGGCAACTTGTAGGTTTTGCTCCGCCAAAGCGGCCGAAATATCAGCGGGAGTCATTTTTAAGGCTGCCAATTTCTCAGGATTCAACCAAATTCTCATTCCAAAATCATCGGCACGAGAGACAATATCCCCTACTCCTTTCACCCGTTGAAGGGCATCTTTTACATAAATGTTGGCAAAGTTTCCAATAAATTTAGCATCGTGTGTACCATTTGGCGAGTACAAGGCGATGGCCATCATAATACTTGGGTTACGTTTACGAACCGTTAACCCTAAACGTTTTACGGCATCGGGCAAGGTCGGTTGAGCCACACTTACACGGTTTTGAACGTCCATCGCAGCAATGTTCACGTCCGTACCAATATCGAAGGTGACGTTAATCGAACTTTGTCCGCTACTGGTACTGTTACTCGACATGTAGGTCATGCCGGGCGTACCATTAATTTGGGTTTCAATTGGTGTGGTAGTCGTTTGTTCTACCGTTTGTGCATCTGCCCCCGTAAAATTCCCTGATACCGTAATGGTTGGGGGAGTAATGTTAGGATATTGAGAAATAGGTAATGTCGAAACGGCAATCAACCCGACAATCACCAATACCAACGAGGTAACGATTGCCGTAATGGGTCTTTTTATAAAAACATCTGCTATCATGATGTATATTTTTTAAATGCGATGAATTAATAATTTGTCTATTGGTAGGAACGAGGTATCAAGTTTATAAAGGGACGTAGGCACAAAGTGCTAGTTATCAGAAAAATAAATAGGTTTATCTTTCCAACTTTTATAGACTATGACATAACTTCTTGGAACGAAACCTTATAGGTTTTGAAAACCTATAAGGTTTTTTACGGATTTAAATTCTACTAAGTTATGTCGCACTCTGTAACTCCTAAACTTTTAACTTTCAACTCCATTTCAACTTCTAGACTTATTTTTTAGCTGGTTCAGGCATTACCGTGGTAAATACCGAGCCTTCTCGTAGGTTTTGAATACCTTCTACGATTACTTTATCCCCTTCTTTCAAGCCGTCTTTTATCATCACCTTTGTTCCCAAAGCTTTGCCTAACTGCACTCTTTTTTGCGTTGCTTTACTGCTATCGCCAGGAACATAGACAAAGAACTCACCCAATTGTTCGGTAATTGCTTTGTAAGGAATAATGACTGCACGTTTTGAAGTCGTCAATACTCGTACCGTTCCTGTCATACCCGAACGCAATAAGTTTTTCGGATTCGGGAAAGCTAAACGTGTTTTAATCGTTCCTGTTTGCGGGTCAACCGCTCTATCCATCAATAAAATTCTTCCGTTATACGGGTAAATATCATTTCCGAAAGCAAGGGTAAAAGTGGAATCATTATTGGCTTTTCCTTTTTGGATTAAATTCGCAAAATAGTAAATATCGCTCTGGTCAACATTAAAATCTACCGCCAGTTGGTTGTCTGTCGAAACCGTATTCAACACCGTTTGACCAGCCGTAACCGCTGCTCCTTTTTTTACTAAAGAAATTCCAATTGTTCCGTCGAATGGAGCATATACTTTGGTATAACGCACATTGGTTTGTACTCCTTTAATATTTGCTTTTAGGGCATCTACTTGTTTTTTAGCTACTTCCAATGCTGCGTCTGCATTGTCAACTAATTGCTTGGCAACGGCATCGTTTTTAGCTAGTTCATGGTAACGGTTCGCATCTTTTTGAGCTTTCACCAAATTGGCTTCTTGTACGCTCAAGTTAGCTACTGCTTGGTCGTAGTTTGCTTCATACAATTGCGTGTCAATCGAGTACAATAATTGTCCCTTGCGTACTCGTGAACCGTCTTTGAAATGTACTCCCGTAATAAAGCCACTTACTTGTGGACGAAGTTCTACGACATCTAAGGCTGTTACCGTAGCAGGGTATTCGTCATGATAAGCCGCATCGGTTGCTTGTACCTCCTCGATACTTACATAAACAGGGGGAGTCGTAGGTACTTGCTGTGCCTTTTTGTCGCCGCATGAGCTAAGTAAGAATACTCCTGCGATAATTGAAAATTGTATTGATCTATTGAAAAACATATTGCTTCTATTTTAAAATGTCTATTAATTCTTTGAGATGTTGGATGTTGAATTTTGAATTTATGTTTAACCACATAGTCTCATAGAAAACATAGTTATTTAACGCTTAGTAATCAATTACTTGTGTTTACTATATTCTTACAAACTGTTCACTGACCCGAACATCCAACATTCAAAATCCAAAATTCAAAATCTTTTAGTTCAATTGCCCCAATGCTTTTTGCACATCTACTTTACTCGAAAGTACTAAGTATAAAGCGTTATAATAATTGATTCTGGCGGTACGAAGGTCGGTTTCGGACGTGATAACTTCTAAGTACGTTTTAATTCCCGAACGGTATTGCAACTGAATCAGGTCATAGACCTCCTTGGCAAGTTCCATGTTTTCTTTTTGAGAAAGAAACACGGCTAGGTTACTTTTATAACTCGCCAATGCTTGCTGATATTCGTTGTTTACCGTCAATTTCAAGTTCGTGACATCTAAGTCCAAACGCTTGAGTTGCCACTCAGCCGAGTTAACATTAGCCTTGCGTTTTCCTCCTTGAAAAATGGGTAAACTCAGGGTTAAGGCTGCAAAAGAGTTGGGATAATTTTTAGCGTATAAATCAGCAAATGAGTTATTTAAGAAGTTTAAATTATACGCCCCATTGAATGCTACTGTTGGCAAATAACTCCATTGATTATACTTCAAATCGGCTTCACGCAGTTTTTTCAAGGTCGCCAATTGCTTATATTCAATACGTGAGGTAACATCGGCTTGTTGAAGGGTGTCAAGCACCATGTCTTTTTCCATTTGTAGGGTATCATACACAATGGCTAAATCCTCTTTTTCTGGATAAGACATCAAGGATTTCAAGGTTTGTAAACGAGCTTTTAACAATTCTTCATTGCTCTTTTTCAAAGCAAGCGTATTGTTTAAGGTAATGCTTACTCGCTTAAAATCAATCTTATCAGTCGTTCCTGCATTGTATTGATTTTTAGCGTCTTTCAAACTTCGTTGCAAACGAGCAATATCTCCTTCGCTTACTTTGATTTGCTGTTTGGTTGCTAAAACCGCATAAAACGCCTTAGAAACATTGGCAACTAAGGCAATTTTAAGGTTGGTGGTTGTCTGAGTAGCTTGTAAGCGTACATCGTTTTGACTTCTATTCGCCAAAAGGGCATCTCGATTGAAGATATTTTGCGAAACAGAAAACTGAGCGGCAGAGGTATTATCAACGCCCAACTTTACAGGATTCCCTCCGATAATACTCGTTTGAACCAAAAAGTTATGCTGTAAATTGTAGTTGAAGTTGAGCTGTGGATACCAATCAGCTAATTTACTCTTGATGGTATTTTCCACAATACGCTGGTCAATTTGTGATTGCTGAATTTGTGGATGATTTTTGAGGGCATATTGCACTACATTATCAAGCGTGGCATCCGTTAAAAGGGATGTTGTCCCAAGCTTTTCCGACGAATTATCTTGTGCCAAATTCTGGGCATCTACACTCGTGGGAATTTTTAAAACCAATAATGCAGCAAGCGACATTACTGGTAATAGTTTTCTAATCTGGAACATGGGCATTGCTAGGTAAAACAAATTTGTTGATTGTATTTAATTAACTGTAGGGGATTTTTGGATAATCCTATGATTTAATAACCTCTGAAAAATGATATTCGTTCCTATTTTTAAAAAATTAGTCAATTTTGTTGTCTATTTTTTGAAAAATATAACTAACCCTATTTTATATTTCTTTTAATTTAGATTTTTACTCAGATGAGGGAATTAATCAAGGGCAAATAACCTACTAAAAAGTATCCTACGAGATAGTCATGAATAGTCTTGAAATAAATCTTTAAATGGGTAACAAGTTACGATAAGTACAGTCGTTAATTATCCTTGTCTAGGAGGAATAAGACGGGTAAGTCTGCTATATAGAAAAAGGGCTGTCACTCGGTCACACAGAGTAGTGACAGTTGGCAAGCCCAACATAAACTTTCTGATTATGAATAAATCCCTCCTTCTTGAATGGTAGCAATAAACTTTGTTAAACTATCTTCGGGACTCAGATTTAGCTTTTTCTTGATACGCATTCGAGCTTTTTTCACCGAGTCAGGTGTAATATTTAAGAGATTCCCTACCTGTTTGGGCGATAAATTGATTTTGATATAAGCACATTGACGCAATTCTAAGGGAGTCAACGAGGGCATGAGTTGGCTAAGCGTTGTAAAAAATTGAGGATGAACACTTTCAAAATGAACTTTAAAAGTCCCCCATTCGTCATGCTCATTTACATTTTGGTTGATAATTTTGAAAATACCCTTCATATCACTTTCAGAAACGGCAGGGATTTCTTTAAGCTTATCCTTCAATTCTTGTTCTAGATTTTGCCAAAGTACATTTTTTTGATCTGCCGCCATCGCCATTAGAGCTAACTCTCTGGTTTTACTATCCATTTCAAATTGAATTTTGGCAAGCTTTTGTTCTTCGTTTTTAGCCGCTTCGTCCAATAGTCTTACCTTGAGTTCATTATTTTTTTGTTTACTAACGAATAACACCACCATCAGCACCAATACAATTACCAACCCCAGCGATAGGAAAACATACACTTTTTTACTTTGTTCAGCATGATTTATCTCAAATTGCTTTCGCTCCAAGCCTATGCGATATTGAATGGTATGAAAATTTCTAATTTTATCGTTTAACAAAATTTTTCCATACAGTGTATTATACTCTTTGAGGTAGTAAAGTGCTTGGCGATGATTGCCTAATTTTTCATAAATACTTGACAAAAGGGTATCTACCTCTATCAAATTATTCTCATTTCCTGTAGCAGTAATTTCTTTATACGCAAGAAGGGCATACGCTAAGGCTTTATCATAGTCTTTTTTAGCGACATAAATCATGCTAAATGATTTATTATTGCTTCCTACAAAGGCATACGCAGGCATTGTTGCCATTTCTTTCCTGATGGATTTACACAAATCTTCTGCCTCCTTTATTCGATTAAATTGTATCAATAAATCGACTTTAGACTGTAGATTCAACACATTGTAATAGGCTTTTATTTTAGTACCAATTTCAATGGACTTGTTCAGATAATACAACGACTCTTTAGGCTTTCGTTCCTGACGTTTAACATCTGCCATAATGCTATATAAATACCAAACTTCCTCCTGATTTTTGGATATAGGAATTTGTTTAAGACTTTCTTTAAATAGGGAATCAGCTTGTGCAAAATCCCCAATGCCTGCGTAACAAGAAATAGATGTAATGTAAATACTTAGTAGGTATCGTTGATTATTGGTTTCTTTTGCCACTTTTTCAGCCTCTTTCAGTAGTTCTATTGCCTCAATAAAATCTCCTGTGAAAACGTAAACATCCGTCAATCTCCGATAAGCAGAAAATAATTCTCTATCATTTTTATACGCTTTAGCCAACTCCTTTGCTTTTTCGAAAAGAGGAATGGCTTTCGCACGATTATGCAATTTTTCAAAATAATACCAGCCCCAGCAACTATATGCTTTGATTTGCCCATTTTGATAATGACTCAGGCTCGCTTCTTTTAATGACTCTTGTAAAATGCGAATCGCAAGAACAGAATCTGATGGAGCTAAAGAACAAGCATATTCTAGGGCTGCATCAATTTTCTTATTACCCTTTTCTGTCAAATAAGCATTGCGTAAATGACCATCATTGGAAAAGCCGAATACGCTATAAAAAAGCATAACTAATAATAATACTGACGATTTCATTATGGTGTGTGTTAATCATTCTTTAAGTTCACTCAGCTCCTTTTATTCCTCTATGTACTGTCGAACAAAAATAGCGAGTTCGATTGGCAGCTTACCCCTGTATCGTTGCAATAAACTTTGTCAAACTATCTTCTGTACTTAGATTCAACTTTTTCTTAATACGTAGGCGAGCTTTTTTAACAGAATCGGGGGTGATGTTCAATAAATTAGAAACCTGTTTGGGTGACAAATTGATTTTAATATACGCACATTGACGTAATTCTAAATGCGTTAGATTGGCGTTTATCTGACTCAATATTGTAAAAAACTGAGGATGAACACTTTCAAAATGAACTTTAAATGTCCCCCATTCATCATTTGTGTCACTGTTTTGAGCGATAATTTTAAATACATCTCTTACCTCTTTTTCAGAAACGCTTGGCAAATCATTTAACTTCTCTTTGAGTTTTTGTTGAACACTTTGCCACAGTGCATTCTTTTGATCAGCAGCCATAGCCATCATAGTCAGCTCTCTCGCCTTACTATCCATTTCAATCTGCATCTTCAAACGTTTTTCCTCTTCTGCTTTCGCAATTTCATCCAATAGTCTTACTTCCAGTTGCGTATTTCTATGTTTAATGACAAAAAAGGCAATACCAAGCAAGAGAATTAGGAAAAGGAATAAGGATAGAAATACATAGATTTGCTTACTTTTCTTGGCACTTTCAATCCCCTTGATATACTTATCGTATTGCTTACTTTGATACTCCAGAATCCTTTCCTTTTTTAGAATTTGACTATGCTGCTGGATATAATGCTTATTGTAATAGTTACTACGTTGAAAATCACCCTTTAATTCATAAATTTTAGCCAACGTAGTATCTAATTCCACCAAATTCTCAATATCTCCCGTCGCTTTAGTTTCTTCGTAAGAGCGTAAAGCGTATTCCAATGCCTTTTCATACTTTTTATGAGCTAAATAAATGTAACTCAGTGAGGCATTATTACTCCCAACAAAATCGTATGCTGCCATCGTTGCCATGGTATCTCTGATTTTCCAACATAAAGTTTCCGCTTCCCTTATCCGATTAAGCTGAATTAATAAATCGACTTTTGTCTGCAAATTCAACACGTTATAAGATTCCTTTGTTTTGTCCCCTATCTCGATAGCTTTATTTAGATAGGCAAGTGCCACTTTTGGTTTATTTTCTAACATTCTTATATCCGCCATAGCCGAATATAGAAACCAAAGCTCATGCATATCATCTACTTCAATAGCGAGTTTCACTCCCTTTTTAAAGGCTTCATTCGCCCTGTCAAAATTCCCCAAGCCGCCATAACACTGGAATAAACCTGCGTAAACACTCACTAAATACTTATTCCCTCTAGTAATATTTTCAGCGGTACTCATCGCCTCATTTAACAGATTAATGGCAGAAATATAATCTCCTACAAATATGTAGGCATCTTTTAGCAGTACATAAACCCAAAATAATTCATCATAATTGTTATGCTTCGTAGCTAAGTCAATAGCCGTTTTGTATAACGGGATTCCTTTGTTTCGATTATTGAGTACCTCAACATAGTACCAACCTAAAAAATGATTCGCTCGAATTTGACCATAGCTATAACTTTCTTCCTTAGCTATACGAAGTGCATCCTTCAAAATAGCAATTGTCTTTACCGAATCTGACGGCGGTAATTTTAGAGCATATAGAATCGCAGCATCCACTTTAGCCGTTCCTCGAGCTGTCAGATAGACGCTTTGTAAACTATCTAGTCGTAGTTGATTACTCCAACTATATGAACTATTACACAAAATAAGGATTAAGAATAGTAGCTTGTTCATATCGGTAATTTATGGGTGTTGATTCTTAAAAATTTGAGAAAAGGGCTAAATATGCAGAAAAACATGGATAGTCCCCCTTTTGTCTCCCCCTCAATTTTAGGTTTCTTGAATAAAATTGGTACTTTTGATTCAATTAATCGTTACCAACTTATGATTAAGAATTTCAGGATACGTTAAAGAATGGCGGTTCTTAAACGTATCCTATAAAAGCAATTATGTGGCGGCATAGTTGCTTTTTGAATTTTGAATTTACCTAGTTGTTATACGTTATTTTTAACGAATAGCTCATATATCACAAGGAGTTGATTGTCAAACCAATTATTGAAATCTAAACTATTTCCAAGATAATTCGTACTTGCATCTTTCAAAAAACTTCTGAATTTAACTTCATCAACAAACAATAATCTTCAGTGAGAGATGTCAATTCTCCACATTAAAATCCATGAATTAATTT
>JBMLRK010000341.1:0-1955 GCA_049241065.1 Spirosomataceae bacterium | reverse complement strand
AATTACATCTTTAAATATACAAATAACTTAAAATAAATCAACCTATTCTTTATTTAATAATATTCCATTCAACTATAAATAAATAGTCCATCTATGTCATAATATTGGTGATATTTACAGAAATAAACGGTTAAACACATAAAGTTATTCTGAGTCCACCTTTTGTCACCCTATAAAACGTCGTTTGATTATCATAACAGGCTATATTTGAATCAAATTATTTAACCACTATAATTACGTTTTATACAAACGCTATATTTCATTACCGTTTAGAGAAAAGTACTTCTCTAAGCTTTATCTCAAAGAGCAATTATGTGGCGGCATAATTGCTCTTTTTTTTGATTTCGAACTTCTTTTAAGTCCCAGAAAATTCTTCACAAAGCACTTTTCACCAGTTTTCTTTTCTTCTAGTTCCATCAGAAAAAATCAACTTTCATTAGCATTTCAATTTAAATATTTAGACATTTATCTAATTATTTAAATACTCATTTATGAACGATGTTTTCAAAGCCATGAATGACCCTGTACGCAGGGAAATTCTGAACCTCCTCCGAGAGCAAGATATGACGGCAGGAGATATTGCCAGCAGGTTTGACATGACCGCTCCAAGTATCTCACATCATCTCGACAAACTCAAACGAGCAGACTTAGTAACGACTGTAAAGAAAGGGCAGTTTATTCACTACTCAATCAACACAACAGTCATTGATGATTTAGTCCAATACATTCTTTCCTTAAAAAAATAGCACTATGAACAAGTATCTAAAAGAAGCAATTTTATGGGTATGGACACTTACCCCAATGCTGTATTTAATCGGAATCTGGCACGAACTACCAGATTTAGTACCTACCCACTTTGGAATGGATGGGAAGCCCAATGATTGGTCATCTAAAAGCACCTTATTTTTTCTAGTGGGAGGAATGTCAATTGGGACTTATCTTTTGATGCTGATACTTCCAAAAATAGACCCGTCAAAACGCATAAATGAAATGGGACAAAAGTATGATTCGCTTCGTCACATCATCATTTTTTTTATGATGCTACTCGGTATCTATATTCTTTACGCCGCAAAAGCAGGCGAACTTAGTAAACCACAATATTTAATTGCCATTGTGGCAGCCTTATTGGCGATGATGGGAAATTACTTCCAGACATTACGACCAAATTATTTTATTGGTATCCGTACCCCATGGACAATGAGCAGCGAAAACGTCTGGAAGCAAACCCATTTACTTGCAGGACGATTATGGTTAGCAGGCGGTTTACTCTCACTTGTCCTTGCTTTAACAATGGAATTAAACACGGTCTTGTTGAGTATCTTAGGAGTTATTCTATTTACGATAGTTGTTGTGCCTGTGGCACTATCTTATTGGTATTTTCAAAAAGAAGGTACTAGCAGCAAATAATAAAAGAGGGTTGCTTTTTCATAGAGCAACCCGCTTTTTTATTTAACCCGAATATACTTTTCTACATTTAGGCGGTCAACTCCCAAGCTATCAATCTTCTCTCGCCCTTCTTGCGTAAGCGTATCGTTCTCCAATTTTAGCGTAAAGTCGAAGTGATTATTTTCCCATTCTCGGTAATTACAATATTGAAGGAATTCGCTATACTTGTTTCCCTGCAAGGTGTATGTCCCTCCTCCTGCTGAAAAAACGGCATCCTTTCCTTTTCCTTTCGTCAAATCATGACGTAAAAAAGAAAAATGCGTCGCATTAATCAGTTTGATAAACTCTTGTTTCTGCGTATAATCTGTCAGAATAGTATCTCCTTTTTCGATAGTCATTCCAGAAATCAGCTTCCACGTGCCTTGAATAGCCAGTTGATTCGTGTCTTTCGCATCATTTTTACAAGAAATACATAAGGCAAGCAGTGCCATTGGGAGGAGTGTTATTTTCATTTGATTGGATTTGTTGATGGATAATGCAGGAAATTATCAGAATAAAACCAGAAGTGT
>JBMLRK010000340.1:0-2280 GCA_049241065.1 Spirosomataceae bacterium | reverse complement strand
AACAAATTACATTTGCACCTAACCGACGACCAAGGCTGGCGTATTGAAATCAAAAAATACCCTAAATTAACCGAAGAAGGAGCTTGGAGACGCTTCAATAATCAAGATTCAAGCTGCATTAAGGCATCGAAGGAAAATCCTGATATGGCGATTGACCCAAGATACATTGTTCAAAAAGACGGAGAACAGCGTTACGGAGGTTTTTATACCCAACAACAAATGAAGGAATTTGTAGCTTATGCAGCCACAAAGCATATCGACATCATCCCAGAAATCGATATGCCCGGTCACATGATGGCAGCAATTCATTCCTATCCGTACCTAAGTTGTGCAGGCGGCAGCAAATGGGGTGAGGTATTTACGACTCCCATCTGCCCTTGTAACGAGAGTACCTATGAATTTGCCGAAAATGTTTTCAGTGAAATCATGGAGATTTTCCCATCTGAATTTATCCACTTAGGTGCTGATGAAGTGGATCGTAAGTCGTGGGGAGAAACACCTGCCTGTAAGGAGTTAATGGCAAAAGAAGGGATTAAAACCCTAGCCGAATTACAGAGTTATTTTGTGTTACGAATGGAAAAATTCTTTAAATCTAAAGGTAGAAAACTCATTGGTTGGGACGAAATTTTAGAAGGAGGAATCAGTCCAACTGCCAACGTAATGTACTGGAGAGCATGGGTTCCTGACGCTCCCATTCATGCGGCAAAAAATGGTAATAAAGTCATTATGAGTCCGGGAAATCCCCTTTATTTTGACTATGCACCCGATGCTCATTCCTTAGAAAACATCTATCAATTCCATGTCATTCCTACTAAATTGACACCAGAAGAAGGCAAGGCAATTGTAGGAGCTCAGGCAAATTTATGGACAGAATATGTTCCTACTGAAAACAGAGCAGATTATATGTATTTTCCAAGAATGATGGCTTTAGCGGAACGTTTATGGACTAAAAACTTAGATTTTGACAAGTTTAGTAAACGCTTAATAACACATTATCCTCGTTTAGATGCCCTAAATATTCACTACCGCTTACCCGACGTAGAAGGCATTGCAGGGGAAAATGTATTCACTGACAAAACAACTTTGAATCCTAAACTTCCACTCGAAGGCTTAACGATTCATTATACCACCGATGGAACTTTGCCAACGCTTACTTCACCATCGTTGACACAACCTTTGGAAATTAACAAGGCAACTAAAATCAAATTAGCAGCTTTCAATAAAAAAGGATTAGGAGGTGAAATTTATACCCTTAACTACAAAAAAGAAAGCTATTCTGTACCTGTTAATCTGTTAGTGGCAAATGAGGGATTACGAGTTTCTTATTTCAAGAAATTCTACAAAACCAGTACGCTCTTAGACAAAGAAAAAGCCGATAGTACCTTCACCATCAGCAGTTTCAATGTTCCTACTAGCGTTAATGCTCCTTCGTTTGGTTTGGTCTATGATGGTTACATTCAAATTCCAGAAACAGGCATTTATACCTTCTACCTAACCTGTGACGACGGTGGTATTTTAAGCATTGGCGGTAAAGATGTCATTGACAACGACGGACTACATGGCCCAATTGAAAAAACAGGTCAAGTCGCATTACAACAAGGTTTTCAGCCGTTCAAACTTCGCTTTATTGAAGGCGGTGGCGGTTTCACCTTAAAATTAAAATACCGCAAACCCAACAGCACCAACATTGAAGAAATCCCAGCAACTTGGTTAAAGCACTAGGAGGATTTTAGGTAGAAGGTATGAGGTATTTTTAGGTCGTAGGTTTTAGGTCATAGGTATGAGGTAGAAGGTGTTTTTAGATCGTGGGTATGAGGTTATAGGTAGAAGGTTTAAATATGGAGTTCTACTTAATACCTACGACCTCATACCTAAAAATACCTACGACCTCATACCTAACAAATACCTACGACCTAAAAACTCATACCTAAAAAACACCTCATACCTAAAAAAGATTTTAATACTTACACGTTCGATTATTTACAACCTTTTACGTTCATAAGAGATGATAAAAAATTTCTATCATAAACTAAGCCTACTTATTTTAGTAGTTGTCTGTTTTATTGCCACAAAAGTACAGGCACAACGCCCCATCGACTATGTAAAACCACCTATTGGAACGGGCTTACACGGTCACGTATTTTTAGGAGCAAACGTTCCTTTTGGAGCGGTTCAACTTGGCCCTGTAAACCTCTCGCAAGGTTGGGACTGGTGTTCGGGCTATAATGATTCTGATTCTACCATCATCGGTTTTGCCCATACCCGACTAAGCGGTACAGG
>JBMLRK010000339.1:0-5088 GCA_049241065.1 Spirosomataceae bacterium | reverse complement strand
AGTACCAGCTTTGAAATCTGCTACAAATTTCTCTACTACTTCGTCTGTAATTTCGTCAACGTTTAAGCAAACGTCTAAGCCAATTCCATATTCAAAATCTTCGTCAATTTCAACGTGTTCAGAGACTTTCACCTCTTCATTTTCTTCGATTTCTTCGATTAATTCCGTAATCATCAATTCTACTTCTTCATCCAACGCATCATTAGCCACGAAGTTTTCACCACGTTCGTCCTGAGGTACATAAGCAGGGAATGCTGTTGCAGCTTTTTTCTCTGCCTTCTCAAATACAAGGCTACTGAAGTGTAACGTTAAGGTATAAAGAACGGCATCAAAAATAACTTCTTGACCTTTATGCTCACCAACAAACTGAATATGAACAAATTCGTCTGCGGCCTCATTGCCTTCTTCTAACTCATCTTCAAAATAGACAAAATCTTGTTCTGCCTCTTGACACTCATTTTTTAATTGTTCGATTTCTGCTGGATCAAATCCTAAATTCTTAGCCATGCTTTTGTTTGTGTAAGCTGATTTCTAAAAAGTTGATAGTCCTTTGTTCCAAATAATTAGGATTTAAACCGCCTTATTTAGTTCAAGAACTGCAACAAAGATAATAAAAATGCCCCCCAATTTTATTGAGGGGCTAAAATTTATCGAATCAATAATAATTCTCTATACTTCGGTAATGGCCATTCGTCGTCGTCAACGATAAGCTCTAGCTTATCTACGCAGTAACGGATTTCATCAAAATACGATTTCACTTTCGAACTATACATTAAGGCACGATCCAAAGCATCTTCGATATTATTTGCATCCTTTCTTGCCTCTGTCATCTCATCTACAAGGGTAGTGATTTTAGAAGTATAAACCGAAATTTTCTTAATCATTTCAATTGTCGGAGCAAAATATTGAGGATCAATACCAATTTCTTTTTGTCCTCTAACATTATCAACCAACTGTGTTTGGTATTTTAGTGACGTAGAAACAACATGATTAATTGCTAAATCTCCTATTACACGTGATTCAATTTGAACTTTCTTCACATAGTTTTCAAGTTCAATTTCATAACGAGCGTGCATTTCGATTTCATTCAAAATACCATATTTACCAAACAATTCAATAGCAGAAGGCTCGATGTATTTCACTAAGGCTTCTGGGGTGGTTTTTAGGTTAGATAAACCTCTTTTTTCAGCCTCTTCAACCCAACTATCAGAATAACCGTTTCCTTCAAAAAGAATATTTCTTGAGTCCTTGATATAACGTTTCAAGACTTCTACAATTGCTAATTCTTTCTTAATATCTTTCTCTAAAATCGCATCAACTTCTTCTCTAAACTTGAATAATTGATTGGCAACAATTGTATTCAAAATGGTCATTGGAGCTGCTGAATTTGCAGAAGAACCAACGGCTCTGAACTCAAATTTATTCCCTGTAAATGCAAAAGGAGACGTACGATTACGGTCTGTATTATCTAGCAATAAGGCAGGAATTTTGTTGATTCCTAAACGTAAATACACGTTATCTCCTTTTTCTAACTTAATATCGTTGATTTCAGAAAGGTTTTCCAAATCGTTCAATACACGTGTTAACTCTGTACCAATAAAGATAGAGACAATCGCAGGAGGAGCTTCATTCGCACCTAAACGGTGGTCGTTTCCTGCCGTAGCAATAGACGCTCTCAATAAATCAGCATAATCATGTACCGCTTTAATGGTATTCACAAAGAACACCAAGAAACGCAAATTTTCTTTTGGTTTGGTCGAAGGAGCTAATAAGTTAATACCTGTATCCGTACTTAACGACCAGTTATTATGCTTACCCGAACCATTAATTCCTGCAAAAGGCTTTTCGTGGAACAACACTTTCAACTTGTGTTTACCAGCCACCTTCGTCATTAAATCCATTAATAACGCATTATGGTCACAAGCCAGATTAACCTCTTCAAAGGTTGGAGCAACTTCAAATTGAGCAGGTGCAACTTCGTTATGACGAGTACGTACTGGTAAACCTAATTTCAAGGCTTCCAATTCAAAATCTACCATAAACGCATTCACACGAGTCGGAATAGAACCAAAATAGTGGTCTTCCAATTGTTGTCCTTTGGCAGGCGAGTGTCCAAATACGGTACGACCAGCCATCAATAAATCTGGACGAGCATTATATAAGGCTTCATCTACTAAGAAATATTCTTGTTCTGCTCCTAACGTTGGAGTCACCTTAGAAACTTCACGACTGAAATATTCCGTCATTACTTTCGATGCTGCTTTGTCAATCAGCTCAATTGAACGCAACAAAGGAGTTTTGTAATCTAGGGCTTCGCCAGTATAAGATACAAAAACAGAAGGAATACATAATGTAGCTGTTCCTGCCGTATTTTCCATAATAAAGGCTGGAGAAGACGGATCCCAAGCGGTATATCCTCTAGCCTCGAATGTAGAACGAATACCACCATTTGGGAAAGAAGAAGCATCAGGTTCTTGTTGAACCAAAGCTGAACCTTTGAATTTCTCTAAGGCTTTTCCTTTAGGAGTAATATCAAAAAACGCATCGTGCTTTTCGGCTGTTGTTCCTGTCAAAGGTTGAAACCAGTGCGTATAATGAGTAACTCCTTTCGTTAAAGCCCACGATTTCATAGCTGCTGCTACCTCATCTGCTGCTTCACGATCTATCTTTTTACCATCTTGAATTGCATTGGTAATTTTTGAATAAGCCTCTGGACTCAATAACGAACGCATTACTTCGTCATTAAATGTATTACTACCATAAAAGTCGGTAACTTTTTCAGTAGGCAGTTTAACAGAGACTGGCTGACGATTCTGAGCCAGTTCCAGTGCTTTAAATCTTGCTATTGCCATAAAACTTGCTAAAATTAAACTGTGAAAATTTTGAGAGTCCTACAATCAGGACTGTGAAATAATAAAACAACGTAAATTTAAATACGTCACCCACCTGATGGCTCAACGTAACCTTTATTAATGAAGTGTTTTGATTAACTACCCTATAAGCGAAACGGACAAAGTAATGTAGTAAACTTTATCAAATCTATACTATTTACGTTGAAAACAGATTGGCAAAACAACATTTAACTATATTGACTATTGGGTTAGAACAATACAAAGAATAACGCATTGTAAATACCCGTTTCCAAAAATATAAGGAAGATTTTCAAAAAACAAGCATTCAAAAACAAATAACTAAATGTGTCCTACTAGCTAAAAACAGAAAAAAAGGCATAAGAAGGCAAAAAAAGAAGTAGAAAAAGCATTATTAAGTATAATTACTTAACAATCCGTATGTTTTCAGACCTCTAATTCAAGTATTTACAAACAAAAGACTGAAACCAATTTAATACAAAACCTAGAATTTTAAAATTTACTTAACACATCAAAGAAAAAATATAATAAAAATCAGAACTTCGAGAAATATTTGGCATCTCCTTGCAATACCAAAATTATATCTCGTATTTTTGAGATAGACAAAATATAATTCGCCATTTAACGGTATAGTACTATTATTTTACGTTATTTTAACACTAAATGAAAAACAAAAAAAAAGAGGATAAATTTTAAACTAATTCTTCGTTTTTTTTTGGATTATTCTCATAAATGCGTTTATATTTGTGTCATAATTAAGAAAATCGTTACTAAATAATAAAATCTCTGTTAATTATCATGGCAAAAGCTAAACTTGAGTACATTTGGCTCGATGGTTATAAACCAGTTCAAAGCCTTAGAAGCAAAACTAAAATCGAAAACGATTTCAGCGGTAAATTAGAAGACTGTGATATGTGGTCTTTTGATGGTTCTTCTACTGAGCAAGCTCCAGGTGGTTCTTCTGACTGTCAGTTGAAGCCAGTTTATATCTGTAAGGATCCAGAACGTTCTTTATTAGGAACTCCTGCATACCTTGTAATGTGCGAAGTTTTAGATTCTAACGGTAATGCTCACGAATCAAATGGTCGTGCTACTATCGAAGATGATGACAATGATTTCTGGTTTGGTTTCGAACAAGAATATTTCTTGTATGACTTAGCTACAAACCTTCCTCTTGGTTTCCCAGCAAACGGGTATCCACGTCCACAAGGTCCATACTACTGTTCAGTAGGTGCTAAAAATGCTTACGGTCGTAACATTATCGAAGAACATTTAGAATACTGCTTACAAGCTGGCTTAAACGTTGAAGGTATCAACGCTGAGGTTGCTGCTGGTCAGTGGGAATTCCAATGTTTTGCAAAAGGAGCGAAACAAGCAGGTGATGAAATCTGGGTTGCTCGTTACTTATTGGAAAGAACGTGTGAAAAATACGGTTTATGGGTTAACTACCACTGTAAGCCACTTGGCGATACTGACTGGAATGGTTCAGGTATGCACGCTAACTTCTCTAACACTGCTTTAAGAACAGCAGGTAACAAAGAAGTTTATGACGCTATCTGTGAAGCATTTGCTCCAGTTGTAAAAGAACACATTGAAGTTTACGGTCCAGATAACCACTTACGTTTAACTGGTAAACACGAAACTCAATCAATCGACTCATTCTCTTACGGTGTATCTGACCGTGGTGCTTCTATCCGTATCCCTATCGCAGCGGTACAAAAAGGATGGAAAGGATGGTTGGAAGATCGTCGTCCAAACTCTGCTGCAGATCCATACAAAGTTGCTGCTCGTATCATCAAAACTGTTAAAACTGCAAAGTTCTAATTCCGTTTTCTTGATTAAGAATATACAAAAGCCCGTCAGAAATGATGGGCTTTTGCTTTTCTCCTACCTTAAAAAATCTATTAAGAAGAATGAACTACTTTAGATTAATTGAATGTTATATTTTACACAAGATCAATAATATTCACTTAACAATAAATCTATCGTGTATCTCTTCAAAACAAATCTGAAATTTTATCGGAATTACTATATACTTTGGGTTGCCCATTTCTTGATCGCAAAGCTATTATTTCTTGCATACCATTTTGAAAAAACGGCAACGCTTCCTGTAAAAACAATTGCACTGATAATCATCCACGGCTTAAAAATGGATTTATCTTTTGCTGCTTATTTAAGTGTGCTGCCTGCACTAATGCTTTCACTTTTTGGCTGTATA
>JBMLRK010000338.1:0-2849 GCA_049241065.1 Spirosomataceae bacterium | reverse complement strand
AATTCGTAGGTTTTACCATATTTTCATTCGCTATTTTAGGATTCAAAATAACCTTATCCGTTATAAAATCAATGGTAGAAATGCGTGTAACTTCATAGCGACTCAATGAGCTTTTGTTTTTAATAAACTTAATACTTTCTTTAAAGGGAAAAACAACACCTTCCACCACCTTGAAATCGGAAAAGGTGATTAATTTTCGTCCAATTAAAACTTTTTCGAGGTAAGCATCCTTAGTCGAAAAAAAGCATGAAACTGCTTTCATTCCTTTCATTTTTACATCAAGCTGTTCAAAGGCTTCATCATTAATCTCAATAGTGCCTTTGTAAGACAGTTTAATGTTATGTTTTGCTACGTCGAATAGTTTCCAAGGAATCGACGAGATAAATTTTAATTCCTGATAAGTACTATCGGGTAATGTTGAAATCTGGCTACTCTGTCCAGAATGCCAAAGGATTTCTTCTTTGGTATTCATATCTCTATGCCCGTTTACAATCTTCCAACCTTCTTCATTGTTTATTGCTTTAATGGTTGGAACTCCTTCGTTGATGTAGGAGGCAATTTGCATCCCTTTATCCCTAACGAGTTCCGTATTACTCCAGAGTAATAAATTGTCGGTTGAGAAGTTGGAATGTTTCAGTATTCGAATCGTTTTTATCTTCTCCCAATTCTCAACACCGCCAATGGCTTTGATGTATTTATTAATGAGACTATCAGCAGGTATGTCAGTCGCAAACGAAGAAGTGTTTAAACCTATAAACAATAGGAGGTAAATATAAGAGTGTACTTTTTGTTTCATTTGGGGTTTATTTAATAGATTTTGAATGATTAATCCTTAACTAAGAGTTGCCATTTAGACACAAGGCTACCTAACTATCAATGTTGATAAGCTTCTACACTGAACCGATTTTGGCTTGTAAAAAATACCGATTGTATTCTTCTGACAAATAGAGCGTTGTGCCTATGTGCCTTTTCAAACTTGATGCCTTTGGGTATAGTGGGGGATAAATTGAAACGTTTGAGCAGCATGTACAGACATTTCATAGTTATGGTTATGTTCGCAAGTTTGTGAAAAATAGCGAAAACGGCAATAGGTCAGGTGAAACTGACTATCCTTTTTGTTGACCCTACACTCATGCCACTCAAACGAAAAGCCTTACCTTTGTCTTATGCTAGATTTCATCAAAAAAAATTCGTTTATACTCCTTTACACTTTCTTTTTGGGGCTAGTGCCTTTGGTGGCTAGTTCTTCCATTAGTTATTGGGTTATCCTTCACGAAGCCGAAATACATTCCTATTCACTCACTACCTGCATGGGCTTGGTCGTACTCAGTTGTTTAACGATGGCTTTTGCGTTTACGCCAACGACCTTTGTTGCCCTTTTGGGAGGATATTTTTGGGGATGGGCTTCGGTAGTGCCTTTGGCAATCAGTTATTTTGTAGCTTCTTTTATTGGCTATCGTGCAGCGGGTTTTATAGATGGAGGAAACTTTATGAAAAACCTCTTACAGCAAAAGCCCAAGGCAGGGGAGCTAATTGAAAAATTAAAACAAGACGAATTTAAAATTATTCTTTTTGCACGACTTTCGCCTGTGTTGCCTTTTGCTGTAACGAATGTCTTGTTTTCTTTTTCAAAAACGAAGATGCGTAATTTTCTTACGGCAGGTTTTATCGGAATGCTTCCTCGTACCTTATTATCGGTATGGTTAGGCTCGCAGGCAAAGGAAATCAAACGGCTTATTGAACACCCAAGCGAAGGAGCCGTGAGTCAATATGCCTTCATCGGTCTTATTCTCATATCGGTATTTGGTTTGGGCTGGGTAGTAAAAAAAATAATCTAAAAAAATATTGCTTCCTCATTATCAGAATATTATCTTTTTTTTATACCTTTGCACCCCAATTGTAAGCGATTACATTGGCGATTCAAACTTAATTTCTTTGCGTCATCCCGCCGCATTGATGTACATAGGGTATTTAACACATGGCTAATCCATTAGCAGATTTTGACTGGGAATCAGTCGGCACAAAAGGTATCGGTGGAGGTTATTCTACTGAAGAAAGAGCAAGATTAGAAGCTTTAATCGAAGGAACATTAAACGTTGTTACGGAGAAAGAAGTAGTAAAAGGTACTGTAGTAGGTATCACAGACCGTGAAGTGATTTTGAACATCGGTTTCAAATCAGACGGTATGGTTCCAACATCTGAATTCAGAGATATGCCTGAATTGAAAGTTGGAGACGTTGTTGACGTTTACGTTGAGAACCAAGAAGACAAATCAGGTCAATTGATTCTTTCTCGTAAATTAGCGAAAGTAATGACTGCTTGGAAAAACATCGAAGATGCTCTTGAACAAGACATCGTTATTGATGGTTTCGTTAAGCGTCGTACGAAAGGTGGTCTTATTGTGGACATCTTTGGTGTTGAGGCGTTCTTGCCAGGTTCTCAAATTGACGTTAAGCCAATTCGTGACTTTGACATCTTCGTAGGTAAGAAAATGGAAGTGAAAGTGGTTAAAATCAACCACGCTAACGATAACGTAGTAGTTTCTCACAAAGTCTTGATCGAAAAAGACCTTGAAGAACAACGTCAGACAATCTTGACGAACTTAGAGAAAGGTCAAGTATTAGAAGGTGTAATCAAAAACATGACTAACTTCGGTGTGTTCATCGACTTAGGTGGTGTTGACGGTTTACTTCACATTACAGACATTTCATGGGGTCGTATCAACCACCCACAAGAATTACTTAAACTTGATCAGAAAATCCAAGTGGTTGTTTTGGACTTCGATGAGAACAAGAAACGTATTTCATTGGGTATGAAACAATTACAAGCTCACCCTTGGGATGCTTTAG
>JBMLRK010000337.1:0-1203 GCA_049241065.1 Spirosomataceae bacterium | reverse complement strand
TCATTCCTCCTAGACTCAGGTTTGTTGACAGAAGCAGAAGAGGTACTATCGCATACGCTCATAGCAATAAACAATTCGGAAGTTCAAGCAGAGCTAAATGCCATTTTGTACGATATATGGTTACAAAATTTAACCGTTCCGTACGACTATGCCTTACTAGAAAAAACAAAGCAAACCATTTGGGAGGTACTCCAACATTATGAAAATCAAGGGCGTATCCTACAAACGGGTATCTTACTGATTGATGCGGCTCAGGTGGCCAATTTCACGGATAGTTTTGCCGAGTCCTTAGGATACATCAACCGTGCGATACGAATTTTCAGAGACGAAGACACGCCAGAATTGGAAGCAAATGCCCATTATCGAAAAGGAGTTTTGTTATTTACATGGGCTCAAAACGGCAATATTCAGTTCTATAAAGGAGCAATGGAAGCGTATCAGGAAGCTCTCAAAACCTTTACGCAAGAAGCGACACCCGATGTTTTTGCCGAAATTCAGCATCATTTAGGCGTAATTTATAGTGAAATTCCAGACGAAGCCAAGAAGAAAAGTATCTGGGCGGCAGTGTCGGTGGGTTCTTTCAAAAAGGCCTTATCCTATTTTACCTTAGAGGCTTATCCTTACGAATACGCAAGTATCTGTAATCACTATGCCAATGCCCTAACCAAATATCCAGAAGCGAAATTAACCGACAACTACCGAAAAGCACTGGACTTTTACAACGAAGCCTTGAACGTCCGTACTGCTTATGAATACCCTTACGAGCGAACATTAACGCTACTCAATTATTTGGAAGCCTGCTGGCAACTACACGAAGACGATGCCAACAAGCAAAAAATCTTGTTTGAAGATATGTTCAATAAGGCAGAAGAAATCAAGAAATTAGTAGATGACGAAAAGCTATTAGCCGAAGCACAAATACATCTCTCAAAATTAGAAGAATTGGCACAAGTACTGTAAAAAAAGCCACTTTTTGAAGCAAAATCGCTGATTTAGAAAATATTTTCTAAATCAGCGATTTTTTATTTTTTATAACCTTAAATAGAATATATTTGATAAACCTGTCTAAAATTTCGTAGAACCACTGGCGTAAGCAATGAATATATACTGTTTGAGCGCAGCGAGGTGGTACGCCACTCCGATTATATATTCTTGAATTTTTTGTTACTTTTTGTTTCAAGACAAAAAGTAAGACGAAGAATT
>JBMLRK010000336.1:0-5282 GCA_049241065.1 Spirosomataceae bacterium | reverse complement strand
AATTTGATAGCGGATTAATACAATGTGATTTACAAAATAAAATAACAAAATTTGATACCAATGGTAAGGTTGAATGGACTTTTCAACCCGAAAGAAAAACTACAATTTTAACATCAACACCTCCTTTCCTTGGCTTGACAACGAACAATAGTAATCAGTCGATTATTCTCATTTTGGATAAAAATGGAAAAAAAATGGGGGAAACTGCTGAACTCTCTTTTAGATCCGTTTTTCAATCGAATGACAACGGTTTTTGGCTAGTGGATAGAGACTTTAATTATCTCAAATTTGACTCTACAGGACATCAAACAGCTAAGTTCTCTGAATTGGCAAATAATTACAGCTACATTAAGCAAGAATCAGTGTTGCAAGATAATTCACTTATCCTTTATCAGGTTAATACCAATAACATCGTCTTCATCAAAATATCTCCATCAGGCGATGTTCAACGAGTTAGCGTACCCACACTATTCAATGTTCCAGCAAATACCTCTCCATTTGACATAGTAACATTCAAAGTAATTAATCAATCGCAAAGTCTTATGTATGCAATTAAGAATCAGGAGAACATCCCTCCTTACGGTCATACAAACTTCAAAATTGGTTCGATTAACTTAGCTAGTTTTGAAATCAAATGGCAAAATACTATTGATATAGGAAAGAGTTCTAGTAGTTTAATTTCACTAGAGAACGATTCGACATTCCTCACACGACAAACAGCTATTGACAACGCAACATTTCAAAAAAATATTATTTATGATATTAAAGGTAAGATCAAATGGGAAACACCATTTTATGCTGACTATTCCTCTTATTATAGATATAAAAAAACTGATTCTTTTTTATATCTAACATTAATCAATTCACCTCGTACTATCGTTAAGATAGATTATCAAACGGGAAAGGTAATTTGGCAAAAGCAATATAACGTGCTTGATATGAGTAAACATATTATTCCAAAATCAAATGGCGGTGAAATTATTCTATACTCTGCCGTAGATTCGATTGGTATAACCAAACAATATCTCTCGGTACTTAACTCAGAGGGTAAAGAAGAATGGAAATATGCCTTTAAAAAAGGAATTAATGAAAGAAGCACTGATTTTATAGCAGATAACGATAATATCATCATTAATACCCTTGAACTCGTAGGCAATCAGTATCAACAAGTTTTAAGAAAAATAACTCCATGCTCCTACAACTTTTCGGATAAGGTTGCCTTTCCAGATTCGGGGGTAACCACGCTGGTAGCAAATAGTAGCCAACGCATACTTTGTAACAATGAGAAAGTTAGTTTGACCGCTCCAAAATATGACGGTGCAATGTACGAATGGCGACGTGATGGACAGGTATTTGCCTCAGGCAATAGCTCTACGCAAGAAGTCAATCAGTCTGGCACCTATCAAGTTGCAATAAAAGATACCCTTTGTTTATATTCGGACCTTTCGAACGCATTGAAGTTCACCATCCAGAAAAAGGCAAGCCTTGCTATTGATGCCCCAAGCACCAGTGTTTGTGAGGGCGAAAAAATCACCTTAGCAGCAAAAACTACTGAAAATTCCTACTTTTGGCAAAAAGACAGTCAATTTATCGCAAGTACAAGCCCCGTATTAGAACCTACAAGTTCGGGGTTTTATCGTTTGGCTAGTTACAATGAACAGTGTAAAGATTCTACTTTCTCTAATACCATAGCGATTACGATTAAGCCATTACCCGATGCCACTGTTGAAATGGAAGCAAAAGGAAATGTTTTCAACAAACCAAGCGTAAAATTAACTGCAAAAACAGGTAACGGAATCGGCTATCAATGGTATAAGGACGATGTAATAATTCCGAATGCAACGAGGTCTTACTATGAATCCTATGTTAGTGGCGTATATAAAGTAAACCTCACTCAGAATGGATGTACGCAAACATCTAAACCCTTAGAAATAAATATTTTTGTTCCACTTGCAAACGAAAAAGAAGAAGCAGAAACCCAAATTAAGGTATATCCTAATCCGTCAAATGGTCAGTTTTCGGTTACGTTACCAGAGTATCTTATTGGAGCTAACCTTGAATTATTCGATGGTTTAGGAAAGAAAATAGACAGCATGGTTAACCATGAAACTATTAATACAAGCAATTCGCTACCAGCAGGTACATACGTATTGAAAATCACAAAAAATGAAAAGATAACTAGTATGAAGGTTATTATTGAATAGTAGTTTATAGAGCTAAGAACTGCCATAAATTCATTTTTTACATTTTTCCCATTGACACACTTAAACAGTTTTTAGTAAGAAGCTGTGCTGCACTTTATTTTATACAGATATACTCTTAACGAATATCGTCTTGTTGCTTATATATCGGTCTCTCTCAACTTTCTTGAAAAGTTAACACTTGTTCCATAAAACACAATACTTTCAATTTGATGCCAACAAAAGCCAAAGTTTGATTACCATTAAATACTTTTTTTATACCTATCGAAATCAAGAACTTAGCTCAAGGATAGCGACTGATTTTTGATATGTAAGCAAAACCAAGTATATTTGATGAGTTTATCACTCTTCCATAATTAGTTGAACTAACAAAGAAATAGATGTATATTCTCGGAATCTCCGCCTTTTACCATGACTCAGCCGCCTGTCTTATAGAAAATGGAACTATCATTGCAGCGGCTCAAGAAGAACGTTTTACCCGTAAAAAACACGACCCTAACTTCCCTATAAATGCCATAAATTTTTGTTTAGAATATGGAGGAATCGACATCAACCAGCTTGATGCCATTGTATTTTACGATAAACCCCTATTAAAGTTCGAACGACTACTTGAGACGTATTATGCTTTTGTACCAAAGGGGGTAAGGTCATTTATTACGTCAATGCCCGTTTGGATTAAAGAGAAGATGTTCCTCAAACGCATCATCAAAGAAGAATTAGAAAGTATTGGTTTTGATGCTAAGAAGTCAGCAGCGAAAATGCTATTCCCTGAACATCACCTTTCTCATGCGGCTAGTGCGTATTATCCATCCCCTTACGATAAAGCTGCTATTTTAACCATCGATGGAGTTGGTGAATGGGCTACAGCATCTATCTGTTTGGGCGAAGGTAAAGATATTAGCATTCTAAAAGAACTTCGTTTTCCGCATTCCTTAGGGCTATTATATTCTGCGTTTACGTACTTTTTAGGCTTCCGAGTAAACTCAGGCGAATATAAACTAATGGGACTTGCCCCTTATGGAAACCCTGATTCGCCAGAGGTAACAAAGTACATTGAGCTCATCAAGAAGCATTTGGTAAGTATTAAAGAGGACGGTTCTATCTGGCTAGACCAAGACTATTTCGACTATGCCACAGGCTTGAAAATGGTCAATGAAAGCAAATGGGAAGCCTTGTTTGGGATGAAAACCCGCAAACCCGAAGATACTTTGGAAACTCATCATTGTAATTTGGGACTAGCGATTCAGATTTTAACAGAAGAAGTAGTTGTGATGATGGCGAAAGAAGCCAAACGCTTGACGGGAGCTTCTTACCTATGTTTGGCTGGTGGCGTTGCACTCAACTGTGTGTCTAACGGGAAACTACAAAAATCAGGTGTCTTTGATGATATATTTATCCAACCCGCAGCAGGTGATGCTGGTGGAGCATTAGGGGCTGCATTGGCTGCTCACTATATCTACTATGCCAAAGAGCGTGTGGTTGATTACAAGACTGATGCAATGAGTGGTTCGTATTTAGGATCAACATTCTCGGATTTAGACGTTGAACTTGTTGCTAAAAAATACAAAGCCGTTTATCATAAATTCGATAATTTTGAAGAATTAGCTGAAAAAACAGCTGCTTTACTTGCATCCGAAAACGTTGTTGGATGGGTACAAGGAAGAATGGAGTTTGGCCCAAGAGCGTTAGGAGGAAGAAGTATTTTAGGTGATCCACGCAGTGAGGCCATGCAGAAAAAGCTAAACCTCAAAATTAAGTACAGAGAATCGTTTAGACCTTTTGCTCCTTCTGTGATGGAAGAATGTGTTGGCGATTATTTCGAATACGAAGGTCGTTCGCCTTATATGCTATTGGTACATCCAGTGAAGGAAGCCATCCGTAAATCTTTACCAGCAGATTATGCCAATTTTGACTTGAGAAACAAACTTTATCATGTCCGTTCGGAGTTGCCATCAATTACCCACATTGATTTCTCTGCAAGAATTCAGACCGTTCAAAAAGATACCAATCCGAGATATTGGACATTGATTAATGCTTTCAAAAAACTAACAGGGTACGGCGTGGTAGTGAACACCAGTTTCAATGTAAGAGGTGAACCTATTGTATGTACTCCAAATGACTCTTATCGTTGTTTTATGCGTACTGAAATGGACTATCTTGTAGTCGGTAATTACCTTTTTAGTAAAGTAGAACAACCTGAATGGCAGGAAAAAGATAACTGGCAAGAGGAGTTTGTCTTAGATTAAGAGGTAATTCTATCATAGGCAAACCAACAAATAGCAATATCTATCAAAACATAAAACGAATTTTAAAATGGATTTTATTAAAGACTTATTCTCCTTTATGACGGAGAGAAAAAAATGGTGGTTAATGCCCATTATTCTAATATTATTACTGGTCGGAATAATCGTAGTAATTGGTGGTGGCTCTGCAATTGCACCGTTTATCTATACGTTATTCTAGTTAAAACGTAGGGTAAGTTTAGAATCATTCAAGTTCTCAGAAGTACTAATCAGAGAAATTACATCACCTGTAGCATAACTGAAAATACTTCGGATTCCGATAATCTAATAAACTTACCCTACACCAAAATCAACAACAAAAATATGAAAAATGAAAAAGTGAAGGCACTCGAAGCTCAACTGGCTATTGTAGTTGGATTTGGTCTCATAGCCTATTACTCAAAAAATACGTACTTCCTACAAGGAGTTCTATTACTTGGCTTAGCATTTTTGTTATTTCCCTCACTAGGAAATCTGGTTGCTAAAGGTTGGTTCAAATTGGCAGAGTTGATTGGAGGCGTAATGTCAAAAGTGTTACTTTCAGTTGTCTTCTTTGTGTTCTTGCTACCAGTGGCAAGTTTAGCGAAATTATTTAACCGAAACTTATTGGGCTTAAAAGACCCAGGAACCTCTAATTATACTGAACGGAATCAAAAATACAGTAGTAAAGATTTAGAGCATATTTGGTAAGTAAGTGATAATGTTAAATTTTGAATGATGAATTTCGGATTTGACATGTTATGAACATTCAACAAAAAAATCCCGCAGAAATCACTTTCTGCGGGATTTTTTTGTAAGA
>JBMLRK010000335.1:14869-16376 GCA_049241065.1 Spirosomataceae bacterium | reverse complement strand
ACTATCATTAAAGAGCGTTACAAACGCAAGCCCACACCACGCCCGATTGCAAATCGGGGTGAGCGGATGCCTAATCTCTTTCTGCTCACCCTGACAGGGCAAAAAAGCCGCTGTCAGGGTGAGCAGAAAGGTGATAAATAGCTCTGCTCCAAGTCCCATCGGGACGACCGAGTTCGTAAGCAGGGATTTTAATCCCTGAACAACATCTTCGACCGCTTTCAGGGTGGTTGTTTAATCCATTAAGGCATTCCATGTTGAAAAGTCACCTCGGTTGCCATTCCCATAGCACTAAAACGAATGGCCATCGTTAACGATTTAGAAGCCGATTTAATATCCTGACATTGCGTTCCTGCTTCCAAGAAGTAAACGTAATACTTCTGGTTACGGTCGGTCAATTGGTGAATATCGGGTTTACCTAAATACTCGCCAAGAGCGTTGGCGGTTGCTCCTCTTAGGTTTTCCTTTTGTCTTTTCAACAAATCAATATGTTTGGTTCGCATTCCCGTACAAGCACCTCTGTCAGCCTTCCATTGTTCAATATCTAAACCCTCCAATTTGGGGTCTTTCGTACACGCACTCATCCATAATACAAGGATGGCTACATAAAAACTATATTTCATTTCCTGATGGTTTTGTTTTAACTAACACTAAGATTACTCCACTCCACTAATCGTCGCCCTGCTTCTTGTAACGTTTCATCGTCTTTGGCAAAACAGAATCGTAATCGTTTAAAATCGTTTTTTTGATGATAAAATACGGAGATGGGAATACTGGCTACCCCTATTTCCTTGGTCAATCGAACTGCCAGTTCAAAATCATTTTCCTCGCTAATCGCCGAATAATCAAGGCACTGAAAAAAGCTTCCTTGAGCAGGCACATAACGAAAACGAGAACCCGCTAAACTTGCCAAAAAGGTATCTCTTTTGGCTTCATAAAAGGCAGGAATAGATAAATAATTATTGGGGTCTTTCAGAAAATCAGCCAACGCATATTGAATCGGTGTTACCGTTGAAAAGGTTAACCACTGATGCACTTTTCTGAATTCGGTTGATAACACTTCTGGGGCAAGGCAATAGCCTACTTTCCAGCCCGTTACATGAAAGGTTTTCCCGAAAGAACCACAAATAAAGGTACGCTCTTTTAATTCGGGATGACGGCATAAAGACCAATGAGCCAAGCCATCAAAAAGGATATGTTCATATACTTCATCGCTAATCAACAGTATATCCGTATCTCGAACCAGTGAGGCTAATTGGTTTAAATCCTCTTCGCCTAAAACCACCCCTGTCGGATTATGAGGCGTATTGATAATCATCGCCCTTGTTTTGGAAGTAATCGTTGTTTTTACAACTTCCCAATCAATCTTGTATTCGTTCGCAGGACTGAGTGTCACATAAACAGGAACTCCCCCATTAAGCGTTATCGCAGGCAGATACGAATCATAATTGGGTTCAAACACAATCACTTCGTCACCCTGATGTACAATGGCCGTTAAAGCCGCATACAA
>JBMLRK010000335.1:7325-14769 GCA_049241065.1 Spirosomataceae bacterium | reverse complement strand
ACCGAGAAAATAGTCGTCCCCGTATCTGGCTGTTTTGAACGTATCAACATTGTTTATAGGGTCAACGGGTTTTAACCCGTTCAATTTATTATAACTCTTTTTTTATTGTAATAAACTAATTGTTAGTCCATTATACTCGTTCAAAAACCTATTCGTGAAGCATGACTTTCAGTAAAGCGAAGATATTTTTGAAAAAAGATTCTGCTTTAGTATAAATTCAAAATTTAACATTCAAAATCCAACATTATTAAACCTGTTCTTATTTAGCAATCTTTACAACCTCTTGAGTAATTTTCCAAACACCTTTTGCTTCTTGTTTCCAGATACGCACATACGTTCCAGCAATGGGTTCTCCTTGCTTCGTTTTTCCAGAAACAATCCCATACACACAGGCTAAATCACCCGCTTTTGACGCAATGGCTTTTAAACCTGTATAAACAAGGCTTTTATCTTGATTCTTCTCTAAAAACGCCAATGCTTTCTTTTTACCAATAATGGGAATTACACCATCTCTAAAAAGTACCACTTTTTCATCCAAATGCGGTTCGTAGGGATTCGTGGACGTTTTCGCATTTTTCCAATAAAAGTGATCGTTCATAAAAGCAAAACGTTCCGCTAATACTTGACCATTTGTTAATGCTTCTGGTTTAAAAACAGGAAAATATTCTTCGCAATTTTCTGGATTTATTGCCGTATGATTTACCCCAATGTCTAATAAAACCTGCCAAGTGTTTGATGGCGTTTTTTGCCAAAGACATAAATGACTTCCTCCTTCCTGAACAGTCGTTTGAGTAGAATCTGTAAATAATTTCCAGGTTCTTGTCGTTACACCCAAATCAGCAGAGGCAGTTATTTCAGTGGCGAATGGTTTCCAAGCCAGCACACCTTTTATTTCTTTTTTACTCCACTCCTCTTTTGCATTGGTTGGCATTCCCGTTGTGGCATCAAATCCAATGCTCTCTGGTGCTAGAAACGTCGAGAAAGCATTCTTTACTCCCTGCTCACTAGCCATTTTAGCAAAGTTAAGTTCGGCTTCGTATAATTGTTTAGAAGCCTTGTTGACCAAGGAATCTTGAGCAATGCTCATCCACGAGGTGCATAAAATCAGGCTTATTCCAGTTAGAACTTTCATATTTAGAAAAAATTTTACACAATTTACAACACAAAGACGATTCGTTCGGTTACTTTGTTAACTATCTTTGAATAAAAATCACTTATCGGAATTTGTCCGAATCAACCAACCAGCATTATGGATATTTTAGTTACCATTCACTCGTACCTTCGTTGGGTCGTTTTAGTATTAGGAATCATTGCTTTGTTCAAAGCATCAAAAGGAAAGACTGCAAAATCTCCTTTTACGGAAAGTGACCGCAAAATTGGTTTATTTTTCATGATTTCATGCCACACGCAATTATTAATCGGACTTATCCTTTACTTTTTCGTAAGTCCATTCGGTATTCAAGCGTTTTCGTTGGGTATGAAAGAAGTAATGGGCAATGCGATTTATCGTAAAATTGCAGTAGAACACGTTTTTGTGATGGTTATCGCCTTGGTATTGATTACGATGGGGTATTCAAAAAACAAGAAAGATATTCCTGCTTTGCAAAAACACAAAAACGCCTTCCTTTTCTTCGGATTGGGTATCTTATTGATTTTGGCAGGTATTCCTTGGAATAGAGGGTAGTTAATGTCAATCCACTAAAAAAGGGCTGAGAAACATTTTTCTCAGCCCTTTTTTAATACGCTAACTTAACTTAATTACGTCCTTTGTACGCTGGCTTATCAATACTTGTTGTACCATAAGCAGGGCAATTATTTCTTCTTCCACAAGAAGCTAAGGCCATTACAGCCAAAAACCCTAAGGCGATAGATGCTTTTTTCATATCTGTCTAATTAATATATTCTACAAAATTACGATAAAAGCTGCATTTTATTGTTCTCAACTCCCACATTTTCAGCTACATTGGTAACGGGAGCTGCAATTGTCAATACTTCTGGCGTTGCTTTTTTATCTTGTTCTTTCTGATAACCTAAGATTTTCAACATGCTGTCGCTGCCTTGGGCTTCTGAGAATAAGCGTGTCGTGATTGTTCCATCTTCTAAACGATCAACCAATACGTGCTTCGGAGCAGGGATTAAACAGTGCTGAATTCCACCATAACCACCCAAGGATTCTTGATAAGCTCCTGTATGGAAGAATCCAACAAATTGACGCTCTTGATTTTCTTCAAAAATTGGTAAGTACAAGTCCGAACTATGGGCTTCTGTATTATAGAAATCCATCGAGTCACAGGTTAAGCCTCCTAAGTTTACTTTCTGATAAGGGAAGTTCCAGTTGTTCACAGGCAACATGATATACTTTTGGTTCATACCCCATGAATCTGGCAATTGTGTGATGAATGAACCATCAATCATATACCATAACTCCTTATCATTCTGCAACTTCTGGTCAATGATTTCGTATAAAACTGCACCACTTTCTCCAACCGTATAAGAACCAAATTCAGTAAAGATATTCGGTACTGGTACATTACTTTTGTTACAAATCCATGAGATAGACTCTACAATTTCGTCAATCATTGACTGATAATCGTAATTGAATTGTAACGATGTTTGAATTGGAAGTCCACCGCCCAAATCAATCGAATCTAGTTCTGGACATACCTTTTTCATTTCGCAATATTTGTAAATGAAACGGCTCAATTCTGACCAATAATAAGCACTATCTTTAATCCCTGTATTGATAAAGAAGTGTAACATTTTTAATTTATAACGAGAGCTATTCTCAATCTTGTTTTTGTACAAATCCATGACATCCGAATAACGAATACCCAAACGAGAAGTATAGAAAGAGAAATCTGGCTCTTCGTCTGTGGCAATACGAATACCCAAATTAACGGTTTCTGCCGTTACCGTTTTGTCATAGAAATCAATCTCTTTTAAGTTATCCAGAATCGGAATACAGTTGAAGCCATCGTTAATTAAATCGCTGATATTCTGGGTATAAGAAGGCAATTTATAGCCATTACACAAAATATAGGTTGACTTCGAAATCTTTCCTTCTTCGTATAAATTACGGATAATCGGAATATCAAAAGCTGAAGATGTTTCAAGGTGTACATTATGACTTAACACTTCTTCTACCACAAAACGAAAGTGGGAAGATTTTGTACAATAGCAATAGGTATAATTCCCTTTATAATTGTACTTTGCAATGGCCTTTTTGAACAATCGTTTTGCATTTTCGATATGTTCGCCAATTTTTGGCAAGTACGTGATTTTCAAAGGTGTACCATATTCTTTGATAATTTCCATCAAAGGCACATTGTTGAACATCAATTCATTATTTTCATCAATGTTGAATTCCTGAGTTGGAAATATGATCGTCTGATCAATTAAGTCAATGTAATTTTTCATCCTAAGCCGAAAAGCATAAAGCGAGTTTTAAGTTAATAATTGTATCCGAATAACGTATTTCAATACGTTTAGTTCATTAAATCGAGTACGGAAAAATACAAAACACTACCTAAATAGAGGTAAATTGTATAATTTTACGTAAGTTATACTCAATTTGGGGCATTGACACATTTAGTACACAATGCCAATAAAACGTGCAAAAGTGCAATAAAAGTATGACCTTTGCAAGAATCTAAAATGGATTTATTCAAAATATAACTTTCAGAAAAGTATATCTTGACAGCTATTTGATAATCAGATATTTACAAAACAAAATAGTCTAATTAATACGCTAACAAAATCCAATCATTTCCCTCAAGATAGACTCTTGGAAATGTACTATTTTATTTACAGTTTTTAACTACTAAGTTCCTGATTTACAAAATGACGAATTAAGGTGATTCGTATGATGTCCTTGAAAATATGAAAAAAGTACACTTCATTGCCATTGGTGGTGCTGCCATGCACAACTTAGCCCTTGACTTACATAACAAAGGCTATCAAGTTACGGGTTCGGACGATGAAATCTACGAACCGTCTAAAACATTGTTGGCTGCCAAAGGCTTACTTCCTGCCGAAATTGGTTGGTTTCCTGAGAAAATCACGAGCGATTTAGACATCGTTATTCTCGGAATGCACGCCCGTGTGGATAACCCAGAATTGGCAAAGGCTCAGGAATTAGGCTTAAAAGTGTACTCCTATCCTGAATTTATTTATTCGCAAAGTATTAATAAACAACGTGTTGTCATTGCAGGAAGTCATGGTAAAACTACTATTACCGCCATGATTTTACACGTTTTAAAATACCATAATCGTAAATTTGACTACATGGTTGGAGCTCGCATCGAAGGCTTTGAAACCATGGCTAGTTTGTCGGACGCTCCTGTAATCATTATCGAAGGCGACGAATATTTGTCTTCACCAATCGACCGTCAGCCAAAGTTTTTACATTATCATCCGCACGTTGCTCTGATTTCGGGTATCGCTTGGGATCATATTAACGTCTATCCAGATTTTAACGATTACGTTAAGCAGTTCGATTTGTTGGCAGACCAACTAGAAAAATCGGGTTCGTTTGTTTTTGATAGAACCGACGAATTGGTGGCTAAAATTGGACAACGAGAATGGTTGGATGTAACCAAATTACCTTATGGCATTCATCCGAATATTGTCAGAAATGGGAAAACCTACTTGGTGTTACCCAATCATAAAGAAGTAGAAATTAGCGTTTTTGGCGACCATAACTTGAAAAACTTAAACGGAGCTAAATATGTACTGAGTCAAATTGGTATTGACGAAACGCTATTCTATCAAGCTATTCCTTCTTTTAAAGGAGCAGCCAAGCGTTTGGAACTGGTAAAAGAAACCAATGACAGTATTTTTTACCGTGATTTCGCTCATGCCCCTTCCAAGGTAGAAGCCACCACCAAAGCCCTAAAAGAACAATATCCAACACGCAGTTTATTGGCTTGTTTGGAGTTGCATACCTTTAGTAGCTTGAATAAAAATTTCTTGGGAGAATATGCCAATAAGCTAAATGCAGCCGACGAAGCCATCGTTTTTTACAGTCCTGCAACCTTAGCTCACAAGAATATGCCAGCCATTTCGGAAGACGAAATTAAGGCACATTTTAATCATCCAAATCTTACAATTTTTACCGAAAAAACAGCAATGGTGGCATACCTACAAACCAAACGATGGCGTGGCTTAAACTTACTGATGATGTCGTCAGGGACTTTTAATGGTCTGGATTTTAATGAATTAGGAAATTTGATGTTAGGATAATAAAATTATCCTCATCCCTAGTGTAAAAAGCCATATTAATGAAATTTAAAATTTTACCATCCGAACAACTCTTACCTCATTTTCTGGTACAAGAAGAGGAGTTGGCTAATCGCATGGCTAATCTTCAAGAATTTCAAAATACCATTCAAGATTTCACCTTCTATACGTCAAGTTCTGTCGTATATTCGTCCAAAATTGAAGGTGTTGATATTGAATTGGATTCGTACTTAAAACATAAATTATTAGGCGTAAAATTTTTGGTCGATTATACCAAGAAAGCCGATGATTTATTCGAAGCATATTCCTTTGCACGGAGTAGCATTTTGAACGAGAAAAGCCTATTAGCAGCTCACAAATTGATTACCAAAAACTTTTTGAGTGCTTCGGAAAGAGGACGATGGCGTAGGTCGCCTATGTTTGTAATGAGTGGCGAAAAAATACTATACGTAGCCACAGACCCCGAACAAGTGAAGGGGGAACTTGTAAAATTTTTTGCTGATTTATCGCTGCTTTTGAAAACAGCTTTAACCATTCGAGAAACGTTTTTTTATGCGTCCTTACTCCATCTTATTTTTCTCAATATTCACCCATTAAATGATGGGAATGGAAGGACGGCAAGACTTTTGGAAAAATGGTTTTTAGCCTCAAAACTAGGTGATAAAGCATGGCAAATACCCTCTGAAAAATATTATTACACAAATAAAAATCAATATTACCACAACTTACAACGCATTGGTTTTGAATATGATAGCATGGACTATAACAAAGCCTTACCTTTTGTAAATATGCTTGTCGCTTGTGTGTAAAAGCAATAACAATGAACAACATAACAAGACTTTTTGAAACAAAGAAAAACGATATATTAAACGTTTACTTTACAGCAGGTTATCCCAAAATTGACGATACCGTTACCATTTTAAGAGCCTTAGACGAAGCAGGTGCAGACCTTGTTGAAATCGGGATGCCTTATTCTGACCCTGTGGCAGATGGCGAAACCATTCAACAATCCAATCAAATTGCCTTGGATAATGGCATGACCGTGAAATTGTTGTTTGAACAATTAGCAGGCATCAGAGAGCAGAACATCAACGTACCTATTTTATTGATGGGCTATGTAAATCCTGTGTTACAATACGGTGTAGAAGCTTTTTGTAAAAAATGTCAAGAAGTGGGCGTTGACGGATTAATCTTACCTGATATGCCTGCAAGCGTATATGAAGACGAATACAAAGCGATTTTTGACCAATATGGTATCTTGAATATTTTCTTGATTACGCCACAAACCTCAGAAGCTCGTATTCGCCATATTGACAGCATTTCGTCTGGCTTTATTTACATGGTTTCTTCAGCAAGTACGACAGGGGCAAAAACAGGGATCTCGACCGACCAAGAAGCGTATTTTACCCGAGTGAATGAAATGGGTTTAAAAAATCCACGCTTAATAGGTTTTGGTATTTCGGATAATGAAACCTTCAAAAAAGCAGCGTCTCAATCGGCTGGAGCTATTATTGGTAGTGCTTTCATTAAAGTAATTAGCCAAGCGACAGACTTAGTTGGAGAGGTAAAAGCCTTTGTAAACATGGTTAGAGGAGTATAGAAACTCTTTTTTTAACATCAATAGATAAAATCCCCCTTGAGGTCACTCTTGGGGGATTTTTGTTTGTTAGTTGTCTAATAAACACCACACGTCGCAGCATTTAAACCATTCTTCTACTAAAAAGGAAAGTGCAGTTACACATCACAGTTTACCACGTTTAAAGAATAAGAAATGGGTAGCAATCAGCGATGTTAATGTTTTGTTAATCCAAGCATCAACATATAACATTCGTATGATTTATTCGTCTAATACACATAAAATATCAAGAAGATGAAAACTAAGGACACTAGCATGATAGGTACAGCAATTAATTCAAAAAGCATCGTTGCGGCATTTTTCCTTTTAGGAACAATACCTAGTTTAATCGCACAAGACCGTGAAGGTCGTAGTCGTGGTGGAGAAGGACGTGGTGGAAACGGTGGCGGCCGTGAAAATCACGCCCAATCTACCCCTAATACAACTGGAGGGACAGGACAAGCTTATCCAAATAACGGAGGCCAAGGTAGAGATAACGCTGGACCATCTCAATCATCTCCTACTAATCAAAACAATCAGGGACAAGGAAGAGGAAATGCTGGGCAAGCACAACCAAGTCAGAATGGTGGA
>JBMLRK010000335.1:1520-7225 GCA_049241065.1 Spirosomataceae bacterium | reverse complement strand
AACAATGGACAAGCCCGTGGAAATGACAGATACGAAAATCGTGAACGTGACAACCGTGATAGAAATAATAACAGAGAGCATGACAACCGAGGCTGGAACAACAACCGTGGACAGGCTTATCCACAACAAAGAGGCGGATATAATAACGGAAACCGTACTGTCATTATTAACAGACAACAACACGTCTATAATAATGCACCAAACTGGCGATACAATAACTTACCACGTCGTAACGCTATTTGTCAATCGTTACCTTCGGCTTCATTAAGTATCAATTTTGGTGGATTTTCATTCTGGTATAGCAATGGGATTTATTATAAACCGTATAACAATTCGTACATCGTTGCCCCTGCTCCAGTCGGTATAAGAGTGCAGTATTTACCACAAGATTGTCGTAGAATCTTTATTCAGAATCGTCCTTATTTCTATTACTATGGAACGTATTATGAATATAATGGGTACGATTATGCCGTAGTACCTCCTCCAATTGGTGCATTGGTAGAAAGTATTCCTGATGGTTATGAGCAATTAGTCATTAATGGTGATACCTTCTTTATTGTAGATGGTGTTCAGTACAAAGCAGTAATTTATAATGGAGAAATCTGGTACGAAGTAATTAAAATTGATTATCGTCGCTAGAAACCCTATAAAACAAAAAACCTTCTCTAGCGAACTAGAGAAGGTTTTTTTATGTGTTAATACGACTATTGACCTAGTAGTATTTCTAACTCTTTCTTGAATTCAACCAACAAAGTTTCCTTCATTGAAATCTTACGTTTTTGCGTATTGATTTTGTTCATAACCAATTTATCTCCCATTTGACCACTGTACTGAGATTCAGAGATGAACGAATCCAACTCGTTCTTCTCTTTCTTAGTCATGTAATCCATTTGGTTAATCATGATTTTCAACTGCTCGATACGTGGTTTCTCGCTAAGTGCAGGATGTCGGTAACTAATTACACGAAGTAAATAGTTCATTTCGAAAATCTTATCACAAACATTTCTGAAACGTTCAGCAAGATTTCTATCCACCATCTTAACAGCAAGTGAAAGTTCTTTCCACTTCACCAAGTAGCCCTTCGCTTTTTCTGCTGTCTGAGGAATTGAGTCTTGTACTTTCAATTCATTTTCTAATTCAGCAGTCATGTCCATCATTTGTTGAACACGTGGGTCAATACGAGGTTTCGATACGATACCTTTTCCTGCGTTATAACGCTCAAAGAAGTAATCACTTGAACGCTTGAACTGTTTCCAAAGTTGACTTTGCTTTTTCGGCGGTACAGCACCAATTGTTTTCCACTCACGTTGTAAATCTTTAACACGTTGGAAACCAGCGTCTAAGTCTTTTTCATAACGCAACGAACGAGCCGTATCCACAATTTTTTGTAATTGGGCTAACTTCTCATCAATAATACGATTCTTCTCAGCATAGTATTCTCTACGACTAGCAAAGAAATCATCCACGATTGTACTGAACTCTTCTTCAATACCATCTTGTAGGGCTTTATCTACTGGTCCTGTTTTTAACCATTTAGATTTAATCTCCATGATGGCATCCGTAGCTGCAACCCAATCATCACCTGCATTTACGTCCTTACCTTCCTCAATTAAAGCTCTCTTGATTTCAAGATTTTTAATTTGATTGTTAAGGATAAGCTCACGCAGTTCTAATTCTAAACCATCTAATTTTTCGAGTAACGGAATAAAGTTTCCTAAACCGTCGAATTCAATCAAACTCTTACGAAGTTGTAACAACTTTGTAAGATAAGAGCCCTTATTCTGAGCTTCTTCTACTTGAGAAAACAACAATTCCACCTTATTTCCAGCAATCGAAAAACGATTGACAAAATACTGAAGAGCCTCCTCTTCTGTATTTCTAACTACACCTATTTGGCGGTCTGCGTAATCTAAATAACCTTTCAAAAAGACCTTTCCGTCTTTACAGTAGCCATAGTCGGCTGCGTTAACTATATTTTCCATTTGTTGTACGTTGCGTGGTTAGAGTGTCTGGCAATGCTCATAGCTCTAACGTGATTCTCTGGTTTAGGTTGACTGCGTTTTTGGATTTTAATTTATTTGGAAAAACTCACTTTTATAAAAGTCCACAATAGACTATCACGGATTTTAACGCAATTTACAGAATTTCAGAAAAAAATCTAACATTTTAACTACAATATCCATGAAAACCATTTTTTTTGTGATAAATGCTTAGTTAAGCTATTTTTTATCAGGCTTTTAGCAAAAAAACACATTAAAATTTCACCCTTAATATCTTCTATTTATCTTAGTCATTTAACACAATTTATAATGAAAATTCAAGAAAAACTCCTTGTCAATAAGCATTTTAGTAGAGCGATCCTCGTACTTGCCTTTGTTCTTGTAACTCAGCTATCTAACGCTCAAAAATTGGTCGGTGTTTTGTGTAAACCCGTCATCGAAATGGATAACAAATTATACCCCTCTTATGTTTGGGCTAATTCTACTCGAAACTACCTCACGAGTGATACCAAAGACGAAGACCGTACTTATTTTGGTGATAGCGAAGGGCAATTTGGGGTTGACATTACCTATCTAAAACTGGGTTCTGCCACCGTAAAAGTGGTCATCGAATGTCCACAGATTATGCAAACAAGTAGCTACACAGCCTTCTTGAACGGCAAGCATACGGAATACGAAATTTTCCCAGAAATCGCCTATAAATGGGATTACCTTTCAACGGTTACTCAGCCTTTCCCTGCCAATGTGACCTTCACGGTTTATGCCAATGAGCAGCTAATTATGCAAACAACTAAGGTAATTACGGTTCGCAGTGTAAACGATTGCCCTTTTGCCTTTGTTCATCGTACAGGCATTATTCATGACATGAATTTTATGTATGCGGCTTATGTAAACGAGCATCACCCCGTGATTACCAACGAGCTACTACCTCAAATTATGCGAACAGGTATTATCAACAGTATCGCAGGTTATCAGTCGAACGACACCAAAGAAGTTTTTCGTCAGGTATTTTCCGTTTGGCATAATTTGAGACAACGAGGACTTAAATATAGCAGCCTTAGTTCTTCCAATAATTCGCCAAGTTACACGTCTCCACTTACACTCCATCAGTTTGTTCGGATGCCTTCTGAATCGCTCCGTAGTCAGCAAGCTAATTGTGTGGATGGCACGGTACTTTTCGCCTCCATTTTGTATAGAATGAGCATTCATCCTTTAATTACGGTTACGCCAAGTCATTGTTGGTTAGGATTTTATGGCGACGAATCACATAAACAGGTTTTCTTCTTAGAAACTACCTTAGTCGGTACACAAGTACCTTCCCAGAACTTACAACAGGTAACACAATTGGATATTTATGATAAAACACTCGACCAACTCTATGGCGACTCCTACCGTACGTTTCTATTAGCTATACAAATTGGATTACAAAATTATAACGAACATAAAGACAAATTTTTAACCAATTTAACCAATAGCTTATTCTCTAAAGATGTCCCTATTGCTTCGTTACAGTATCAACTTTTTGAAATTGATAAGTACCGAAAAGAAGGACTTTTACCGATTAAATCCTACTAAAATTTCAATCAACGGCTTTATCAAAAAAGATAATCATGGACGTTTCAACGCTTTCAATTATCTTTGAAAAAAGAATTAAGGATAACTAACAACATGAGTCAAGAAACCATCATATTTTCAATGGAACGGGTATCGAAAACCGTTCCACCTCAGAAAACCATTCTGAAAAACATTTACCTTTCCTTCTTTTACGGAGCAAAAATTGGTGTTTTAGGTCTTAACGGATCAGGTAAATCATCGTTACTTCGTGTCATTGCAGGAATTGACAAAAGCTACACAGGTGATGTTGTTTTTTCACCAGGATATAGCGTTGGTTTATTAGAACAAGAACCACAATTAGACCCCGAAAAAACGGTTAAAGAAATCGTAGAAGAAGGTGTTGCTGAAATTGTTGCTTTATTAAAAGAGTTTGAAGACATCAACGAAGCATTTGGCGACCCTGATGCTGATTTCGATAAACTATTGGAACGCCAAGGCGAAGTGCAAGAGAAATTAGACCATTTCAACGCATGGGAATTGGATACTCGTTTAGAGAAAGCAATGGATGCCCTTCGTTGTCCTCCTTCAGATGCCAAAGTGGGCAATCTTTCTGGGGGTGAAAAACGTCGTGTGGCTCTTTGTCGTTTGTTGTTACAAGAACCAGATGTGTTGTTACTCGATGAACCAACCAACCACTTGGATGCCGAGTCGGTACATTGGTTAGAAGAACACTTACGTCAATACAAAGGAACGGTTATTGCCGTAACCCACGACCGTTATTTCTTGGATAACGTAGCGGGCTGGATTTTAGAACTTGACCGTGGCGAAGGTATTCCATGGAAAGGAAATTATTCTTCATGGTTAGAGCAAAAACAAAATCGTTTAGCTCAGGAAGAGAAAACAGAATCGAAGCGTCAGAAAACTTTACAACGTGAGTTGGAATGGGTTCGTATGGCTCCAAAGGCTCGTCAGGCAAAATCAAAAGCTCGTTTGAGTGAATACGATCGTTTAGTTTCGGAAGAATCAAGACAGAAAGAAGATAAATTAGAATTGTTCATTCCAGCAGGGCCTCGTTTAGGAAACAAGGTTATTGAAGTGAATGGCGTTTCTAAGGCATTCGGCGATAAGTTATTATTTGAAGACTTGAACTTCTCTTTACCTCCAGCAGGGATTGTCGGTATCGTCGGACCAAACGGTGCGGGTAAAACAACCTTGTTCAAATTGATTACAGGACAAGAAAGACCAGATTCGGGAACATTTGAAGTAGGTGATACCGTAGAAATGGCCTACTTAGACCAAGAACACCACCAATTAAATGGCAGCAAATCAGTTTTTGAATCCATTTCGGGCGGTACAGAATACTTATTGATGGGTGGCAAACAAATGAACTCTCGTGCGTATGTAAGTAAGTTCAACTTTGCAGGAGCTGACCAAGAAAAGAAAATTGGTAATCTTTCTGGGGGTGAGCGTAACCGTGTTCACTTAGCGATGATGTTGAAGCAAGGAGCTAACTTGTTGCTACTCGATGAGCCTACCAACGACTTGGACGTAAACACCCTTCGTGCCTTAGAAGAAGCCCTTGAAAACTTCGGAGGTTGTGCGGTAGTCATCTCCCACGACCGTTGGTTCTTAGACCGTGTAGCTACGCACATCTTAGCCTTTGAAGGCGATTCAAAAGTATATTGGTTTGAAGGTAACTATTCTGATTACGAAGAAAATCGTAAAAAACGCTTAGGAGCTGACGCAACACCAAAACGTATTCGTTACAAGAAATTGCAATAGGATATAGAAAAGGCTACTTCTTTTAGGGAGGTAGCCTTTTTGATAGAGAACAAAAAATCTACAAACCATTGATTCATAAGATATTCTAGCATTTACGTATCTTTGTTACAAATAATTAACGCTCTACATGAAAGCAAAATATGTCAACCCGTTTACCGATTTCGGTTTTAAAAAGATATTTGGAGAAGAAGCTAGTAAACCTTTACTTATCGACTTCTTGAGAAGCCTTTTACCCGAAAGTAACATTGTTAACTTATCCTTCAAAGATAAAGAGCGACTTGGTAGAACACAGGAAGATAGAAAAGCGATATATGATATTTATTGTGAAGATGGCAATGGCGAAAAAATCATTGTAGAACTTCAAAAAGC
>JBMLRK010000335.1:0-1420 GCA_049241065.1 Spirosomataceae bacterium | reverse complement strand
AATTTTTTTAAAGATAGAACCATTTACTATGCTTCTTTTCCTATTCAAGAACAAGCAGAACGTGGCGATTGGAACTACGAGCTAAAAGCTGTCTATTGCGTAGGCATCTTAGATTTTGAGTTTGATGACGATAAAGCATTGAAAGAAGAGGTAGTGCATACCGTTCAACTTAAAGACCAAAACAATCAGGTATTTTATGATAAATTGAAGTTCGTTTATTTAGAGATGCCTCATTTCAATAAAAAAGAAAGTCAATTAGAAAATCGTTTAGACAAATGGCTATACTTCATCAAACATTTAGAAGACTTTGAAACAATGCCCGAAATGTTCAAAGACGAAGTTTTTGAGCAAGCTTTTAAAAAAGCAGAATTGGCTACCTATACTTGGGATGAGCAATTTGAATATCAGCAAAGCCTAAAAATATATCGTGATTTAAAAGGGGTAGTAGATACTGCTTTTGATGAGGGCAAAAAAGAAGGAGTTATGGAAGGCATTAAAGTAGCAAAACTTGAAATGGCAAAATCCTTAAAAGCCATTGGGGTTGCCCCAGAAATCATTTGCCAGACAACAGGGTTATCATTGGAAGAGGTTAGTAGGTTATAGTCTCCTGACCAGACTTCACACTAACAAAGATAAAATCGCTTTCGTATGATGGCTGGTCTGGAGACACAGCCTTTAACCAAGGACACCAGAGAAGAGCACCAGACACGGCAGTAGACTTGAACTAGTGGGGACTCAGTAAAATAGTTAGCATCCCTCCGAAATTAAAAAGTCCTCAATTTGAAGGCTTAATTTTTTTGTATCTGTAAAAAGTCAACATCTTTCCTGTATTATAATCCAAAATATAAATCCACTTAATACTCTTTTTTGATTTCTTTGTTATCCATTTGTTCTCTTCCAAAAATGGGTAACAATCTACTTTTAAAGTCCAAATTGGATATAGAGGATTCCATGTTAAAGGAATATTATTCATAATCAATTCATATTGATTTATATTGAAAATGATGTTACGTTTCTTCTGATAAAGTGAATCAGGTATCATAAATTCATTACCTGTTACTTGTAAATAAACGGTATCTTTTCCTAAAACAGATGCAACTTTAAATGTACTAATATTCAAAGTATCTTTTTCAACCTTAAACTTTACCTTAACTAAGGGAATTTGAGAATATGACTTCGATGCAATGAGCATGAAAAATAGCATTATTACCTTTTTCATTTTTTTATACCAATGTTTAAAAATGCTTTTAATGGAAATGTTTGGGTCTAGTCGTAGGTTTAGCGAAGCGTTCCTACGACCAGTCCCATATCATCCTAGAAACCAAAAACTCGTCCCATGAATAGAACGAGTTTTTGGTTTCTAGCATTTCTAAAACTTCGGACATTTAAGTTCGCCTTTTCTTTTTCGATTGCGTGGGCT
>JBMLRK010000334.1:0-1007 GCA_049241065.1 Spirosomataceae bacterium | reverse complement strand
AAATAAAGACAAAGCCATTGTCTAATGAAATATACCTTAAAACTAATTCTGTTGCTGTTAGTAGCTTGCAACCTTTTTGCCCAGAAACAAGCAGCCAAACCACTCTTTCGTGACCCTATTTACGATGGAGCGGCAGACCCTGTGGTGATTTACCACAAAAAAGAAAAAACGTGGTTGATGTTTTATACCAACAGAAGGGCAACCATCAACGATTCTACGGGAGTGGCATGGGTACATGGTACGCCTATTGGGGTGGCAGCCTCTAAGGATGGTGGAGCAACATGGCAGTACCGAGATACCGTCCGTATTGACTATAAAGTGGGAAACGATACCTATTGGGCACCCGAAATTATCGAACATAAGGGACTGTATCATATTTACTTAACCCATGTGCCAGGGATTTTCAAAAACTGGAATGCTCCTCGTGCTATCCTACATTTGACTAGTAAAAATTTGATGGATTGGCATTATGAATCTACCTTAAAACTGGCTTCTGACAAAGTAATTGATGCAGCAGTCTTTAGACTTCCCAACAAAAAATGGGGAATGTGGTATAATAACGAACGAGATAAAAAATCAACTTACTACGCCGAGAGCGACGATTTATATCACTGGACAGAAAAAGGAAAGGCCATTGGCGACCGTGGTGAAGGACCAAAAGTATTTCGTTGGAAAGATAAATATTGGCTTATTAATGACCCGTGGAAAGGACTTGGCGTGTATTCGTCAGACGACTTGGTTACGTGGAAAAAACAGGCGAATACCATTTTGGGAGAAGCAGGCACAGGGCTCGACGACGGGGTAATTGGTGGTCATGCTGACGTAGTGGTCAATCATGACAAAGCCTATATCTTTTACTTTACCCACCCTGGCCGTACCAAAGGAAAAGAAAAATTAGGAGGTTTTGAGCAACGACGCTCCTCTATTCAAGTCGCTGAATTACAGTATAAAGATGGCGAAATTACCTGCGATAGAAACGCCCCTACGTATATTAAATTAACGCAATA
>JBMLRK010000333.1:0-3493 GCA_049241065.1 Spirosomataceae bacterium | reverse complement strand
GTGGACGAATTGAAAGCTGAAGGTGACTGGGAAGTATTACAGAAATACTCAGGATTTGAGTTTGATGACAATGCTCCTAAATCTGCTGCTCGTACCAAATACGAAAACATGTTATACCTAGAGCGTCCAGGTTGTAACTTGTGTATGGGTAACCAAGAAAAAGCTGAAAAAGGTGATACCGTAATGGCTACTTCAACTCGTTTATTCCAAGGTCGTGTGGTAGAAGATGCTGATGGCAAAAAAGGTGAATCATTGCTTTCATCTACTCCAGTGGTAGTACTTTCTACCGTACTTGGTAGAACTCCAACGATTGAAGAATATGTGAAAGCAGTAGAGGGTATTAACTTGACTAAGTTTGCTCCATCTCATATTAAGTTGGTGAAATAATATCACTAGTTAGACTATAAGTAAAAAGCCCGAGCATAAACTCGGGCTTTTTTGATAGCTTCTGCTTGGAATCGTAAAAATTGGTAGTGCAAAACACACAAAGCAAAAAAGCCTTATTTCTTCATTTTCGTCCCTCATTGTGTTTACCTTCAGAACCACCCTTGTTCAATACATTATTTTTTAAGGCAAACATTGAATAAAACAAAGAAAACAAACTCCCTAAAATTTTTTCAAAGTCTTTCTTTGAGTTTTGTGAATATAAAGAAGCTATAAATTTATTACCGTTAGCGAAAAAAATGAACTACATTTTGGAATGAAGTTTATATATTTGGCAAAATATACAAGGAAGAAGCCCCTTTATGAGGTAGATTATACAAACAAAGGCATCAAAATTGAAGGTTTATACCTCCTACAACATATAAATTCGTAAATGATTTCGATCGTTTACTCCACCAATCAAAAATAATTAATGTCGAAAAACTTAGTCATAGTGGAGTCCCCTGCCAAAGCAAAAACCATTGAGGGATATTTGGGGAAAGATTTTACTGTAAAATCTTCATTCGGACACGTGCGTGATTTGCCTGACAAGGGAATGGCAATCGACATTGAAAATGGCTTCAAACCTACGTATGAAGTATCGGCCGATAAACAAAAATTAGTAAATGAGTTAAAACAACTAGCCAAATCTTCGGATGAAGTCTGGTTAGCAACCGATGATGACCGTGAGGGAGAAGCCATTTCTTGGCACTTGAAAGAAGCTTTATCATTACCTGATAATACAAAAAGAATTGTCTTTAGAGAAATCACTAAAAAAGCAATCCAAAATGCCATCGTTTCGCCTCGTACGATTGACATGGACTTGGTGAATGCTCAACAAGCACGTCGTTTACTTGACCGCTTAATTGGTTTTGAATTATCTCCTGTTCTTTGGTCAAAAGTAAAAAAAGGACTATCTGCTGGGCGTGTACAATCAGTAGCCCTTCGTATTATTGTTGATAGAGAGCGTGAAAACGATTCATTTAATTCAAAATCATCGTTCAAAGTAACAGCATCATTTATCTTACAGGGAAATAAAATTCTGAATGCTGAATTACCGAAAAACTTCGAAACAGAAGCAGAAGCAAGAGGATTTTTAGAAAGATGTTTAGGTAGAAATTTCCAGATTAAAAGTCTTGAAACAAAACCTGCTAAAAAGAGTCCTGCCCCTCCATTTACGACTTCTACGCTTCAACAGGAGGCTTCTCGTAAATTAGGTTATGCCGTTGCTTCAACGATGATGTATGCTCAAAAACTATACGAAGCGGGTAAGATTTCGTATATGAGAACGGATTCAACGAACCTTTCGGAAGAAGCTGTTCAGAAAGCAAAAGATGCAATTTTAGACCAATTTGGTGAAAAATATGTTTTCCCAAGACAATATAAAACTAAAAATGAATCTGCTCAAGAAGCCCACGAAGCCATCCGTCCAACGGATTTCTCGGTCACTAAAGCAGGAGCAGATTTAAAAGAACAACGTCTATACGAACTTATCTGGAAACGTGCCATTGCTTCACAAATGGCAGATGCTCAGTTAGAACGTACCACAGCAACTATCAATATTGAAGCCAATCCAGAAGAGCTTGTAGCTCAAGGAGAAGTAATTAAATTTGACGGTTTCTTAGCTGTTTATTTAGAAAGTAAAGACGACGAAGATGATGAGGAAAATGCAAAAATGTTGCCTCCACTAAACGTTGGACAGCTATTAGACTTAGATAAGCTGAAAGCTACAGAGCGTTTCACTCGTCCGCCTGCTCGTTATACAGAAGCAAGTTTGGTAAAGGCACTGGAAGAAAAAGGCATTGGTCGTCCTTCTACTTATGCCCCAACGATTTCAACGATTATCAAACGAGAATATGTCGTAAAAGAAGACCGTCAAGGAAAAGAACGTGAGTTCAGAGAATTAGTCTTGCAACATGATGCAATCTCAGAAAAAACGAGCAAAGAAACCTACGGAACAGAAAAATCAAAACTCTTCCCAACTTCTATCGGAATGGTAGTAAGTGATTTCTTAGTCGCTAACTTCAAAGAAGTAGTTGACTTTAAATTCACTGCCGATATGGAAGATGAGTTTGACCAGATTGCTCAAGGAAAAGTAGAATGGTCTAGCATGATTGCTGGCTTCTATAAGGGCTTCCACGAAACAATTGAAGAAAGTAAGGGTGCAGAAAGAGGTTCAGCAAGAGAACTTGGTATTGATCCTGTAACTGGCAAAAATGTTTCGGTTAGACTGGGTAAATTTGGTCCATTCATCCAATTAGGTGAAAATACAGAAGAAGAAAAAGCAGTTTTTGTAAACCTTCCAAAAGACAAATTGATTTCTTCAATTACGTTGGAAGAGGCACTTGCGGTACTGGATTTACCAAAACTTCCGAGAGAGGTTGGTTTCTTTGAAGACCTACCCGTAATCATTGGTGCAGGAAAATTGGGGCCTTACGTAAAACACGACGATAAGTTTGTTTCGTTAGAAGCTACCGACGACCCTTACACCATTGACGAAGCTCGTGCAATCGAATTAATTAAAGCAAAACGTAGCCAAGATGCCAACGACTCCTTAGGAGAATTTGAAGGTAGCCCTGTCTTAACTGGAAAAGGACGTTTTGGCCCTTATGTAAAACACGATGGCAAGTTTGTTTCGTTAGGTAAAACAGATTCGTTGACTTCAATTACTTTAGAAAGAGCAATCGAATTAATTGTTGCAAAACGGAATCAAGAAGCAAACAAATACATTAAAGAATTCGCTGAGAACGAAACGGTGAAGGTTGTCAACGGAATGTATGGCCCTTATATCCAAATCGGGAAACGGAATGTGAAGATTCCAAAAGATATGGTTGCCGCAGAGCTTACCTTAGAAGATTGCTTGAAACTTGCAGAAGATACTCCTGTAAAGGCAAAGACCACGAAGGCAAAAGCTAAAAAATAAATCATAAAGCCGAATTTCTGTAAAAGAGATTCGGCTTTTTTATGGTTATTTTGTTGTAAGTAACAAATTGTTATAAACTGCGACAGAACCTATTGGAACGAAACCTTATAGGTTTTGAAAACCTATAAGGTTTTTACGGATTAAAAT
>JBMLRK010000332.1:16715-26432 GCA_049241065.1 Spirosomataceae bacterium | reverse complement strand
AAATCATTAAATGGGAAACCGAATTCTGGGGAGAAAACCCCGCTGATTTCGGAAGGAAGTAACCTCGGTAATAAATGATTTTGAATTTAATTTATTGTAAGTAATGGTAAAGAATAAATTGATAGTATTCTTTTGGCGTAGTGCCTGTTACCACTGAGTTGCACGGAGAACCACAAAGACACACAAAGAAAGAACTCTGTGAAACTCTGAGGCTCTTTGTGGAACTCCGTGGAAAAATAGTATCAATTTAATAATGCTTCATACTTAATATTAAATAGTTACCAATAAACCATTTTAGGCAAGCACACCATTACGCATTAAACATTCATCATTACTCATTAATTAAAAAAGTGTTTCAATTCAAGCAATTCAAAATAGAACAAGATAAGGCAGGGATGAAAGTTACTACGGATGCCTGTATTTTCGGAGCGTATTTGCCCGTAGAAGAAAAAAAGCGAATTGTTGATATTGGAACAGGGACGGGCTTATTAGCCTTAATGATGGCTCAACGCTCTGATGCACAGATTGAGGCGGTAGAATTGGATGATGCAGCATTTGAGCAAGCTCACGACAATGTACGGAATAGTAAGTTTTCTAATCAGGTAACGGTGGTTCATCAAGCCATTCAATCCTATGCAAAAGCACATTTGCAAGAATATGATTTAGTGATTAGTAATCCTCCTTTTTTCAATAATCATTTAAAGTCTAGTAAAGAAACTAAAAATAAGGCACTGCATACGGACACCCTATCTTTTGACGAATTATTGGATGCTGCAAAGACAATGATGGCTATAACTGGTACGTTTGTTGTACTATTACCAGAATACGAATCGAGTCTTTTAGTAGAGAATGCTCGAAAAAAAGGTCTTTATCTGCAAAGAAGATTCGTAATCAGACATCGAAAAGATGCAAAAATATTAAGAATTATTACGACCTTTGGGTTCGATGAGTGTATGCTCGAAGAAGAGGAATTCGTTATTAAAAACCAAGACGAAACTTACACAGAAGCATTTGCGTGCTTATTAGGAGCATATTACTTAATTTTTTAGCAGAAAATTCAGAAAACACTATGTTAGATATTTCAATTGTTGTTCCATTGTATAACGAAGACGAGTCGTTGCCAGAATTGGCTGCATGGATTGAGCGAGTAATGATAGCCAATCAATTTTCGTATGAAGTTATCTTTGTGAACGATGGTAGTAAAGATAAATCTTGGAAAGTCATCAAGGAACTTTCCGAAAACAACGCCGCTATCAGAGGTATTTCATTCAGCCGTAACTATGGAAAGTCTGCCGCTTTACACGTTGGTTTTCAGGCAGCGGAGGGAAATGTGGTTGTTACGATGGATGCTGATTTACAAGATAGTCCAGAGGAAATTCCAGAGTTGTATCGTATGATTATGGAGGAGGATTATGATTTGGTGTCGGGTTGGAAACAAAAACGGTATGACCCACTTTCTAAGACAATTCCTACAAAATTATACAATGCGGCCATCTCGTGGATGTCAGGAATCAAGTTACACGATAATAACTGTGGACTGAAAGCCTATAAAAGAGAAGTTATTAAAACGATTCGCTTATATGGTGAAATGCACCGTTATATCCCTGTTCAAGCAAACTGGAATGGATTTAGTAGAATCGGCGAAAAAGTAGTACAACATCAAGCTCGTAAGTATGGTACAAGTAAATTTGGTATTGAACGCTTTTTGTATGGGCTACTGGATTTGCTATCAATTACCTTTGTCCAAAAATATGGCAAACGTCCAATGCACCTTTTTGGAGGATTCGGAATTTTATCTTTCCTCTTTGGGGCAATTGTTACGGTTTGGTTAATTGCGGATAAGGTTTATAACATTGCCAATCATTTGCCATATCGTAATGTAACGGATAATACCTGGTTTTATTTAGCATTAGTAGCTATCATCATCGGGACACAATTGTTCCTTGCAGGCTTTATCGGTGAGTTGATGACCATGAATTCAGACAGAACCACCGATTATCAGGTAAGAGACCGCATTCGAGTGTAATGTGGAGGTGTGTAAAAAGTGTAGAGTTCAATGATTAAAGCATTTTACGCCCAATAATATGCAATTAAACTACATTTTTATTTAGCAAAATAGAACAGTTGCTCATAAACTTTTTACATTAAACAGCTTATTTATTAATTAGTTCGGTATAGATTTTACCAATAGAGGTGTATTTGTTAATGGGTTAAAGCCCATTTTACCAACACATTAATCATTATTTTATTATGTCAGATTTAGCTTGGCTTGGAAGAACCAAATTGTTAGTGGGAGATGAAGGAATTGAGAAACTTCAAAATGCACACGTGTTAGTAGTGGGTTTGGGAGGCGTTGGTTCTTTTGCAGCAGAATTTATTGCCCGTTCGGGTGTTGGAAAAATGACGATTGTAGATGGCGATGTTATTGACCCTTCTAACCGTAATCGTCAGTTGCCAGCCCTTTCGACTAATCATGGGGTATTAAAGGCAGAAATCATGCAAGAACGCCTTTTAGCTATTAACCCAGAACTAAATTTAACAGCCATTGCGGAGTTTCTTTCGCCAGAAGCCGCTGAAAAAATATTAAGTGAAAATCATTTCGACTATGTGATGGACTGTATTGATTCTATCACCCCTAAATTGACGCTGCTTACAACGGCCTATAAGAAAGGCTTGCGTATCGTTAGTTCGATGGGAGCAGGAGGGAAGGTTGACCCGACTAAACTTCGTGTAGCAGATGTCTTTGAAACACGCCAGTGTTATTTAGCTTCATTGGTGCGTAAACGCTTACGTAAAGAGGGTATTCATGCGGGTATAAAGGCTGTTTTTTCTTTAGAAAAACACGACGATGATTCCTTGATGCTCACCGACGGTTCTAACTTCAAGAAATCAGCCTACGGAACGATTTCATATATTCCTGCTGCTTTTGGAGGAGTTTGTGCTTCGGTTGTGTTGAGAGATTTATTAGCCTACCCGATTGATATGGAGAAAAGACCAAAGGAATTAGCTAGAAGAGAGAAGAAGCAAAAAGAAGTAGAAGCAAAACGGAAGAAAAACGCTCAATAACAGAAATCCCCGAAAATAGCCATTTTCGGGGATTTCTGTTATTGGTGGGGAAGAAGCCTTTCAGTTTATAAGCTTTCGACTTTTTATTCAACCTCTTATTTACTAATTACTAATCGTTGTCCAGGTTTAATCAAAAATCCTCTAATCTTATTCATTCTTACCACCTCCGATACCTTCATATTGTAAGTGTCAGCGATATGATATACGGTTTCCCCAGTTTGAACAGTGTGAATCTTTGCATCGTTCGAGCTTGGCTCAATACCGTTGAATTCATTCCCGCCACTATTTTTATAAATAATCAATTCTTGATCTCTTAGCACATTATTATCTTTCAGACCATTCCATTGTCTAATATCTGCCACACTAACATTATAAAGTAATGAGATACGATACAGATTTTGCTTGCTTGCTACTCTGTGTGTAACAGGCTTACCATCCATACGGAGTTTTCCAGAAGGCTGTTCAGTATTATATGTAGCACTTTCATCCTCCTTATTACTAGTTAAAACAATAATAGGTCCGGGGCCTAAGTTTGTTTCTCTAGTTGGAGAAGGAGACGGAAAACTGCTTACAATCTCAACTGTCTTATTAGCTGCTTGGATTGCACCAGTTGAAGATTGCGTACCAAAAACCTTTACGATATCTCCTATGTGTAACACATTAGTTGGAGCGATATTATTGAGTCTGTACAATTCACTAGGAGCCATGTTGTACGCTCTTGCAATGCTATAGTACGATTCTCTCGGTTGAACGACGTGTGGGAGAATTTGTTTTGTCCCTGTACCATCGTTTTCATACTTCTTGTCTTTAACCTCATCACTTACGGTAATCTTCGTACTTGAAGATTCTGATGGATAAGTAGTAAAAACAGGCTCTTCTTTCAACTCCACCGTTTTAACGTTATTATTCAACGGGGATGCGTACGAAATAACGGGTTCTTCTGGAATTTGAACATATTCAACCGACTGCATTTCGGGACGAGATTCTCTCAAGTACAATAAACGTCCTTTTTGTAATCGTTGAACTTGAGCTAGTCTATTCTTGCTTAATAGGTCATTTAACTGAATTCCATACATTTGGGAAACTTTCCAAAGGGTTTCACTTCCTTGAACAGTGTGGTAGGCAATTTCAGCACGACTTTTCTTTTTCTTTAAATAATATACATCGCCACTGATGATACGCTCGCTCATCGAGATGTCATTATATTTAATGAATTTATTGACATTAATTCCTGCACGATTAGCAATACTCTCTGGAGTATCTCCAGAAACAGCTAAAATACCCTTGATACCATTAATCTCATAATAGATAGGGTCACCATCCTGACTTGGTTCTTGAGTAAGGCGAACAAGCACAGGGAAACCTAAGTCTTGATTGGGCGTACTTGGATATGAATTGTTACTTTTTAACTTCTGTATTGTTGACTTTAGTTCGACATAGCGGTCAACATCTGCAGTAAGATATACAGTGTAATCCTTATCATCAGGAATAGTAATTGACTTTAGCCAAGTGTTATTCACGACAATTTCAGAAACCGAAACGCCTAATTCGGCAGCTATAGCTTTAACACTTTTACCACGAGTATTTGAGTACTCTAGTAAATAGGTGTTCACAGGCTCATATTTAATCTTTTGATACTCTTTCTCTAAGAAGTGACGATATGCCAGAAAACGGATAATGTAAGCATCTGTACTTCCAGTAGCGTTGATTTCTTTCTTATATGCCCAGTCGATGTGAGACATTTTTCGTACAGCACTTAGACCTGAACGATAGGATAACAGGGAAGAAACCCAGTTATGAAGAATAAGGTTGTTTCTAGTTAAATAAATAGCCATCGCTTTTGTAGAAGCTTGGATATGTCGGCGTTCGTCCACAACTTCGTCAACACGAAGACCTGCTTCTACAGCAGTTGCGTGTTTGAATTGCCAAAAGCCAACGGCATTTGAGGTAGATATTTGATCAGGGAATAAACCACTTTCGACTGCACAGAGGTACTTAAATTCGTCAGGAACACCCTCTTCTTTAAGTTCTTTCTCAATGATAGGAAAATAAATAGCCATCCTCCGAAGCATTGCTTCGGCATACTTTCTATTACTATTTAAGGCAGCTATTTCCTTAGAAATTAAAATTCGTGCGTCTGCATCAATTTTAACTTTTACAGAACCAACGGTCATTGTTGATGGTATTTCTTGTGCTTCTGATTGGGTGTAGCACAGAACAGCCAAAAGCGATAAAGACGTGCGCTTAATCATGTTGGTAATTTTTTTGAAAGTCCAAAGTATAGGATGTATTGATTCAACTTGTGGTTATATAAGTTGACCAAATATACGTCCAAAAATTAAAGTGTCATATATATATATGACAGAAAGATGTTTTTTTTGCACTTACGAATTGCTATTGATACTTAGATAAGCCACAACTACTCTTAGGTCGGAATAACTACTTGTTTGTCTAGGCTTTATGTAAAATCATTGAAATGCTCATTCTTTTTATCTCAATTAAGATGCCAAACTATATGAGAATAGTCATTTTTCATGTAATTTCGTTAAAATGAACGTTAAAAAAGGTAAAAATACTATAAAAAATTACGAGTAGGCTCTATTACGTAAGCGACAAGAAGATGATATTAATCGAAAATACAGTAATTAGTGATGATATTGCAGAAAAATTTTTTGTCTGTGACCTAATTAAATGCAAAGGGGCTTGTTGTGTTGAAGGTGACCTTGGAGCTCCTTTAGAAGACGTGGAACTTCCTGTAATGGAAGAAATTTATGAAGATGTAAAGCCTTATTTGTCTCAAATAGGGATTGAAGCCATCGAGAAACAAGGCAAGTATATTAAGGATTGGGAGGGGGATTTCTCTACGCCTGTCATCGAAGGTAGAGAATGTGCTTATGCTATTTATGACGACAGAGGAACGCTGAAGTGTGGTATCGAACAAGCTTATTTCGACGGAAAAATTGGATTCAGAAAACCAATTTCATGCTTCCTTTATCCAATTCGTATTACAAAATACGAACATTATGAAGCCTTGAATTATGATCGTTGGCATATATGTTCTGATGCTTGTACGCATGGAGAGCAGTTGGGGGTAGAATTGTATAAGTTTTTGAAAGACCCGCTTATTACCAAGTATGGAGAGGCTTGGTACGAAGAATTACTACGAGAAATTAAGGATAGAGAATTAGAAAAAGAAGATTAAATGGATTCCAATCGTTTTGACGCTATTTATCAGGTTGTTCGCCTGATTCCCTCTGGACGAGTAACGAGTTACGGGGCAATCGCTTCGTATTTAGGTGCGAAAGGAGGGGCTAGATTGGTTGGTTGGGCGATGAATGCCTCACATACTGACTCTAATATTCCTGCACATCGAGTGGTGAATCGAAATGGTGTTTTGACAGGAAAAGTACATTTTGGAGGTAATCGAATGCAAGAATTGCTTCAACAAGAAGGCGTTTCGGTTGAAAATGATAAAGTAATCGCTTTTGAAAAGCTGTTTTGGAACCCAACAGAAGAATTATTATAGTAAGCATAAAGTAAAATAGCCACCTATTATCAAAATAGGTGGCTATTTTTTTCAGAAACAACTGCTTGTGAATTAACCTCTTGGGGTCATTCTATAAGTAATATTTACTGTTTGTGTATGTTCATCAACTATTCCAGCGTAGAATCCTGCGAATACTGCAGCCGTAGATAAGTCAATGTTTTCCAAATTTTGAATATCCCAGTTTACCTTTTGGGCATTGATACTCAAGTGTAAATCTAAATGATGGCTATCTTTTTTGATAATATCCCAATTAAGTTCTTGTCCGTCCTTAAAAGACATTGATAGCTTCGTTCCATTATCTTCGAGTTCCCACTCGCCTTCATGTTTTTCGCCACCTTCGTCTATATATACGACTGTGCCATCTTTTTTAAGCTTAATTGTTTCTTTCGAATAATCATGAAGATTTGAAATATCTCCTTTTTGATAAACTACTTCTTTGCGTGCGTCAGCTTGGTAATTGACAAGGTTTACTATCCAAGTATTGACTAAAAGTACCTCTAATTCTTGTTGAGGTTGACTGATACTAAACGTTGTTTCTGTTTTTTGAGAGGCTGCAAGGTCATTTTGATGTTTTTTTACCTTACATGCAGCTACTGAAAGTGCAATTAAAATAATTGAACTAACCATTTGGACTACTTTTCTCATTTTTTATACATTTAGGTGGAAGACGCTTTCTTTTAAGCATCTTTTAAAAGCCTTTTCCGACCAAATCGGAGAGACATATATAATTACTTAGGTAATTTCTTAATTATGGGTATTCCATTTATGTGCAGCAATTAGCCGACAATGATTCCTTTAAATTTTTATATAGAGCCGAACAAGCATATACTCAGTCGTAGAACGAGCATTCGAATCTTTTATGAAATAAGGATTTTAATGGTAAAGTGAATTTGTAATAAGTAGGATTTTTTATGGAAATGTGTTTCCCTGACTTCGAGGGAATTTAAGAAGTGTGGTTAGTAAGACTCTGTAAAACAGATATATGCAGTCTTTTGCTGTGTATTTGATTCAAAGAACGATTTGTACATTTCCACAAGCGTGATTCAAAGATAAAGCCTTTAAGTTTATAAAAACAAATATTTTAACACATTTTAAGTGTATTTTAATGCTTTTGCTTCTATTTGTTTAATTAAATATTTGTAAAGTTATATTTTTGAAATATTGTGATTGCTTTTTTTTAACAATAAGTACTGGAAGTGCTTGATATTTAGCTAGTTGTTATGTACTGAAAGTATTGTTACCAACGATTAATTCTCAATAGGGTAGTCCGCTGTTTTGAAAGCGGCATTAGTTGTTTGCTTCTGAGGAATACCCTTCTAAGAATTGTAGTCTGTGTATGAAAAGTATGTATTGCTCTGGCAAATTAAGTCCTATATTGTGTTTTATAAAAAATTATATGTTTATATTAAATTTTATGATATATATTTGTGATTATTAGTTAGTCTTATTGAGTACTATATATTAACATCAGCATGACAACGTATCAAAAAATTGTACTAATTGAGAAATACCGAATGGTATTGGCTACTTTGACAGAAGATTTACTAACTCATTTTCAGGTGAATGGATTAAAGAAAACGCAGTTAATGAATTATCTTAGAGAGCGAAATCCTTCTTCAAAAGAGATGACCAATGTGGCTTTTTATGAAAAAATCAAAGGTCCAACTCGTTGGAAATACGAAGAAATCGTGTTAGCCTTAGAGTTTATCAATGCGACGGAGAAAAAGGAAACAGTTATTGCTTTTTACCATCTTATCAATGAGGTGGTCAATAAAGACATAGACAAGTCGCCTTTTCAATTCAAGTTCTTTACGAACTTCTTTGAGGAACATTTTGGCTTAACTTACGCATCTGTCTATTATCAACCGATACGTTGGCGCTATAACTTAGATGAATTAGTGGAATTATATCGCTTAATTGATCACGTCGAAAAGTTTAAACTGCTAAGTGGTACTCCGTTGCTCGCCTAATTTCAAGGTGTAGAAGCCGTTTTTTCCTTAGAGAGCTGACTAGCGTCAACATCATCTTCTAAAGAAGAAGCTGATGAATCGGGCTTAATTATGACGATGGATTATCAGGAGGAGGTGTGGTGAGTTAAAACGACAAACAACTACGGTTAGTTAAACGTTCTCATGTATTACTCTTCATACATGAGAACGTTTCCATTGTTACATGACTTTTTGCTTAGATACTGCCTAATTGCTCTTTTTTAGATTTAAACGTATCTAATTGTTTTCTGATTTGATTTTCTAGTAAATTAAAAACAAGTCCAGCCATTACAAAAAGAGAAGCTAAAAGTTTCCAAGAAGTTAATTCTTCTCCTAAGAAAAACACGGAACTCAAAAAGCCAATTACAGGAACGAGCAAGGTAAAAGGAACAACGCTTGCGGTGGGGTAAGTATTTAGCAGAAAACCCCACACGCCATAACCGATATGTGTTGAGAGATAAACGATATAAATAATTGCTCCAATCGTTGTCCAAGATACTTGTTGCAAGGAAGTGGCAATTAAGGTTGGCCCTTCCATAAGCAAGGAGAGAACGAGCATAAAAGGAAAAGCTACAAGGTTTCCCCAAACTACAAGGGAAAGAGGCGATTGGGCATCTACTTTTTTAGTCAGCATATTTCCCGCAGCCCAAGACAAAGCTGCCAGTAAGGTTAGGATAAGTCCAATGAATGAAGTACTTCCACTCACATGACTAGCAACAATCCCAATCCCTACAAAAGAGATTAAAGACCCCCCAATTTTCCAACTACTTGGTCGGTCTTGGAAGAATAAAGCCGCAAGTCCCATCGAAAAGAAGACCTGTACCTGTAACACGAGCGATGCCAGCCCAGGGGATAAACCAAGGTGAAGACCACTAAAGAGTAACCCAAACTGAATGGCGAACGTAAAGACCCCATAAGCGATAATATACTTGAGCGGTGCTTTTGGTCTAGGCAGTATAAAAACCCATGGAAATGCTGCAAAACAAAAACGAAGAGCACATAACAAAAAAGGTGGAAACCCTTTTAGTCCAAGATAAATTGCCATAAAATTCATGCCCCAAATCAGTACCGTAAGTAGGGCTAAAAGAAGATGTTTAGGACTTAGATTGACTGTTT
>JBMLRK010000332.1:0-16615 GCA_049241065.1 Spirosomataceae bacterium | reverse complement strand
TACTACTTCATTTGACTGCACAAATTTCAGAAGTAAAATTTAATGAATACAGACATAGTTTTTGTTTTTTTTATGGGTACAGATTTATAAACTATCTCTGACAAGGCTTCCTAATCGCTTTAAATCAAGCTCCAATTGATTATCCCATTGTAAGGCAAAATTTAATCGCATACAATTGTTAAACTGGTTATGCTGTGTAAAGAGCCGTCCTGGTGCAAAGCTTATTTTTTGTTGGATAGCCGTATCCAATAAATTAGCGGTATCAATCCTTTTATCTAATTCTAGCCAGAGAAAAAAGCCACCTTGCGGTTGGGATACTTTGGTATTTTCAGGAAAGTAGTCTTCTATGGCTCGTTGGTATTTTAAGCAATTCGTATGTAAGGTTTGTCGTAATCCCCTCAAGTGGTGGTCGTACCTTCCATGTTCCATGAAATCGGCTATTACCTCCTGAAAGAGCGATGGCATCGTTACGGTCTGTACTAATTTTTGCCAAATAACTTTATCCTTAAACTTGCCAGGGGCAACCCAACCTACTCGGTATCCTGGGGCTAAGGTTTTGGAAACGCCACCGCACCACATGACAATTCCAGCTTCGTCGAATGCTTTGCATGGTTTTGGACGATTTTCACCAAAAAACAGATTACCAAACAAATCATCCTCAATCAATGGAATATTATGGAACGTTAGCATTTCTACCAACCGCTTTTTGTTTTCATCGGGCATTAGGCTTCCTAATGGATTACTAAAATTAGAAATGAGACAAACCGCATTTATTTTGTGCAAATTTCTTTTTAAGGCATCAAGATCGACTCCTGTTATGGGATGTGTAGGGAGTTCAATTATGTTTAGTCCCATGGATTTTGCCAGTTGTAATACACCAAAATAGGTGGGACTTTCGGTTGCAATGGTATCTCCAGGTTTGGTAACAGCGTTCAAGCAATAAAAAATAGCATTCATTGTCCCCAAGGTGGTCACAAGATCATCTTCTGTTAGCTTACCTTCTAGTACTAAAGACCATTTGGCAATATTTCTTCTAAGATTGACACTCCCTTGAGTAGGTTCAAAGGCAGTACCGCTCCCTTCGACGTTTCGCATAGCTCTAACAACCCCTTTATTAAGTTTAGCAATTGGCAACAGGCTTTCATCGGGAATCGCTAAAGCAAATTGCCTAATGTCTTTATTTTGTAGGGCATTAAATACCTTATGTGTTAATTCTTCGGAGGTATTTTCTTTTTCCGAGATGATTGGCTCGCTGACCGATGGAAGAGCAAATTTTCTTTTGGAGGTTTTGCTTACATAATAACCCGATTTGGGGCGTGATTCTATGAGCGATTTACTTTCCAATTCTAAGAAAGCCTGTTTTGCAGTGTTAAGACTTACTTTATAAATTTTCTGTATGGAACGGATTGACGGTAGCTTTTCTCCGATTCTTAACGTTTCAGATAAAATCTGTTCCTCAAGTATTTTCGCAATTTTCAGATATAGTACTTCTTTCTTCATGTGACCTAATTTTCTGTACCCTGTAAATGTACAAAAAATGAATCTGTGTTAATAATTCGCTAGAAAGCTTAGGGCAATTAAATTTATAACTACCTATTCCGTAATGACCTGTTTTGGGTAAACGTTGGACTTTGTAAATTGTGACTGATGATAGGATTATACTTGTTATTATAATATTTTCAAAGTCAATAGGTTAAATCATTGTATTTGTGCCTGTGTCCTTTTGCAAGTTTGATTTCTTTTTACAACAATTTAAATGGTTAGAAATGATAAAATTTGCTTACACGAACGGATTCTTGATTGAAATTTGTACTCCGATGGCTTAATGCTTTGGAGTAGGAGGAGGTATTGTTGACAAAGAACAATAGAAAACCCCTCGGGCTAAAAGCTCCGAGGGGAAGTGATTTGAATGTTTGTCTTTGATGTTAATCTTACCAAATTACGGTTGCAACAGCTCCAGCAGGTAGCGATACAGTAGCCATTTTATCACTTTGCTTCACATTAATATCAATGCTGGTATTTTTATCATTTACCAAAATAATGACCTTTTTCCCCGTAGGAGTCATGAAGGCAACGTTTGGTAAATTGCTGTTGGTGATACTCTCAATTCTTTTTGAACCTGTGGGTACAAACTTGGAGGCATGGGCTATAATATAGTAACTCACATTGCGATTGATACTCGAACCTGAAATTGTCAAAGCTCCTTTGCACTCGGTACAGCCTCCTGGAGTATGGGGTTGAAAATTAGCATCATTTGCTAAGTTCCACTCTAAAGCCACCTTACTCCAGTTTCTGACCGAACCTATGATTACATTTTTTACATGCCACTGTAAATCTCCTCCAAATGCTCCTTTAGCCGATGTCCATTGTTCTGTAAAATATAGATTTTTGTTTGGATGAAGTGTATGTACTTTAGACAATGCACTAATATCACCTGCATACAGGTGAAAGGCTGAACCGTCGATGTATTGGTTGGCGTCGTTATCGTTTAATACATTGATGGGATATTCAGGGTTATCACAATTATGATCCCAAACAACAATTTTTGTTTTGATATTTTCTTTACGAAAAAGAGGACCTAAGTTATTTTTTACAAAGTTGGCTTGGTCTAAAAAACTCATTACCATACTAGGGTTGTTACCTCCATGCTGTGGTTCATTTTGAAGCGTAAGGGCATCAATGTTAATGCCTTCTTTTTGCATTTCAGTGATGTACCTTGCCAAATACTTAGCATACGTTTCATAATAGGTTGTTGACAAATTTCCACCAACAGACTTTCCGTTTGTTTTCATCCATACGGGTGCAGACCACGGGCTGCCCATAATTTTAATGGATGGGTTTATTTTTATGATTTCTTTTAAGAGTGGAATCAGATATTCTCTGTCGGGAGCTAAACTGAATTTATCTAGGTTTTCGTCCGTTTTGCCAATTTCTAAATCGTTATAACTAAATACTTTTTCGTCCAAATCAGATGCACCAACGCTTATTCTGAGATAACTAATTCCAATAGAATTCGACTCTTTTCCAAATAATTCGTTCAAGAGGTTATTTCTTTCAGTGGTATTTAGCTGTCCAATCAATTTGGCACTTCCTCCCGTTAAGGTAAAGCCGAAACCGTCAATACTTTGAAGTTCTTGGGTAGTATCTACTTCAATCGTAGGGTTTGTACTTATGCTTTTTAAAAAAGAGCTATTACCTTGTTTTTGTAACAAGATAGATTGGTCTGAACTTGTAAGCCAGTATGTTAACACTGGATTGTTAGACGATACAGGTGGCGTTACAACAACAGGTACTTGGGGAGATACCGTGTTGCTAATGGATTTACTATCGCAAGCCCAAATTAATAAAAGGACTATGGTCTGAATGATTAATCGCATATTAGTTGAATAAATAACCTATGTTGAAATAAGGGAAAGAAATCGCAATCGTTAATAAATTGCCTACAAGTTTAAGGGGTTGTGTTAAAGTGCTAAGTCGCTACTGTATTTCGTAACTTGAGAAATGCCCAACGAATATATCTCAACTAAAATATAAAAGAATATTGTTTGACGTAACTCGCTACTTTTTACACATCCCCTAACAACTTGTAGGCAGAGGTAAGGATTAATAATTAGGATTCTGTTTAATTTTTGTATTTTCTAATTCTTTGTATGGAATCGGTAATACTTCATTTTTACCTACTTTAAACCCTTTATTTGCTAACGTAGTTGCTGCTTTTCCAGTTCTTACAAGGTCAAACCAACGATGACCTTCGCAAGCAAGTTCTAAACGGCGTTCGTTTGCAATGGCGTTTAACGAAACAGGAACTGAAGGTAAACCAACCCGTGTACGCACCGCATCCAAAAGTGCCTGAGCTCTTGCTCCAGTTCCACCTAATGCTTCCGCTTCCATCAAATACGTATCTGCTAATCTGATTAGGTAAGAATTTTGACTAAAATTTAATTCCGTATTTCCCAAGCCCGTTGATACGTCAGACTGTTTTGGCATAAACTTATTGATAAAATAGCCAGTGTCTTGATATGCAGGAATATAATTGATTTGTTTAGCAGCCTTCAAAGCCTTTGCATCTAGGATAGTAGCGGCAAAACGAGGGTCATTTTTCAAGGCATCATACAAATCTTGTGTAACAGGGTTGAAAGACCAGCCTCCAGAATAGTAGGCTGGTGCAGTTGAACCTGCGGGTCTTGTTAATGTTCGTGGCCCAATCATCTGAACAACCGTATTGCCTTCGTCTGTATCTGACCCCCAGTTTCCCCAACCAGTATTACTCGCACTGGTGTGGGCAACTTGTAAGATAGATTCACTATTGAACTTGTTAGCGAAAATCCATAGGTCTCCAAAATTGCTTAATAATTTGTAGCCATAAGGGTTTGTGCCACCTGGCGTTCCGTTAACGATTGCCAATTGTGTTGCTGCCTCAGCCAACTTATTGTCGTATAGATATACTTTACCTAAAAGAGCTTGTGCTGCACCTTTTGTTAAACGTCCTGCTTCGTTGGCAGGCACTGTATTGGGTAGTACAGGAATGGCTTCGCTCAAGTCTTTCTCAATCTGAGCATAAACAGCCGATGGTTCAGCTTGAACAACGTTGTAAATTTCAGACGAAGCAAGAGGGCTAACAATCAAAGGGATATTCTTAAACAACCTCACTAAATTAAAATAATACAATGCTCTCAATGCTTTTGCTTCTCCTGTATAGCGAGCTTTTAGCGAAGCATCCATTGGAATATTCGTCAATTTAGATAGTAGAAAATTAGCTCTAAAAACGCCTTGATAGTGGTCTCCCCAAAAGCTTGAAGGTACAGTTGTTGGGCTAATGCTATAGTTGGAAAAGCTCTGTAAACCCATTCCATCAGTAGCACCGCCACCACCAGCGACGTTATCGTCCGAGCCAGCATTGAGCATGGTTATCATATTATCGAAACCACCAGAGTTTTTTCTCATGATGTCATAAACCGCCACTAATCCAGAAAAAGCTTCAGATTGATTGGTATAATAACTTGCTTCTAAACTACTTCCTTTTGGAAGTACTTCTAAGTAACCAGAGTTACACGAAGTTAGTACAGATGTGGCTATTGCAACGAGTGTATATTTGAATGTATTTCTTTTCATCTTTCTTTAAATTTTACCTTAGAATTTTAGATTAGCACCAAATTGAAGAGAACGTGCTTGAGGATAATAACCTCGATCAATACCGAAAATACTGCCTCCAATTTCTGGATCATAACCAGAATAATTGGTTAGCGTCAGTAGGTTTTCAGCCGTTACGAACAAGCGTAATTTACTCGCTCCAATTTTACTCACGAGTTTATTCGGCAACGTATAACCTAGTTGAATGATTTTAAAGCGAACATAGCTGCCATCTTCTAAATAAAAATCAGAAGGCTTGCCGAAGTTGCCGTTCGTGTCATTATTGGTTAGGCGAGGATAATCGTTAGATGTTCCTTCGCCTGTCCAGCGACTAAGTACTTTTGTTTGATAATTGGCATTCAGAATATCTAAGCGACGAAGCCCTTGGAAAATCTTATTTCCGCCAGAAGCCTGAGCAAAAATCATACAATCGAAGTTTTTATAATCCATATTGACCGTTAAACCGATGGTATATTTTGGTAATCCATTGCCCAAGAATGTCCTGTCGTTATCATTAATTGTTCCGTTACCATCTGTATCTACCCATCTGAAATCACCAGGTTTTGCATTAGGTTGAATAACGTTGCCCTCAGCCGATTTGTACGCATTTACCTCAGCAGCATTTTGGAAAATACCAGCTGTTTGGAATCCGAAGAAAGCGTTGTAAGGTTGACCAACTTGTGTTCGTGTAATAGAACCCATTGACTGAAAACCTGCGGCTCCTGAAGTGATAAAGTTGATACCATTACCCAAATACGTTACTTCGTTTTTCAAGAAAGAAACGTTTCCGTTTGCTGAAAAATTAAAGTCACCGAAGCGTTTTCTATAGCTAAGTTCGATTTCGACCCCTCTGTTTTCCATATCAGCAACATTACCAACGGGGCTACCTGTTGCACCCACGTACCCTGGCAAATTAATGGTTTGTAAGATGCCAGAAGTCTTTTTGCGATATACTTCTAAGGTTAAAGTAAGGTTGTTTAACAAGGTCGCATCAATCCCGATGTTGGTTTGTGCTGTTTCTTCCCATTTTAAATCAGGATTGGAAGGTGCACTAGGGCTAGATCCTGTTGAAATATCGACACCGCCTGTTCCGTAAGTATAATTTCTACCGCCTACGATTGTCGATAAGTAACCAAAGTTAAGGATGGCATCGTTTCCTGTAACGCCGTATCCACCTCTCACTTTCAAGGATTTTACCCATTTGTTTTCTTTCCAGAATCCTTCATTTGAGACAACCCAGCCAGCAGAGAAAGATGGGAAAATACCATATTGATTGTTTCCTCCGAATCGAGAAGATCCATCTCTACGAATGATTCCAGTGAATAAATATTTTTCTTTGAAATCATACGTTAGACGACTGAACAAGGAGGTAACACGGTGTTCTGTACCTGTATAAGCACTACCAGTACGTTGTGCCGCTGGAAGTGAGAAGTTGAAAGAGGCATCATCATAGGTATTTACAGGTAAGTCTGAATAAGTAATACCTGTACCACTTGAGATATTATCAATGTAAAGTCCTTGTCCTACTAAGGCACTTACATGATGCTGTTGTATGTTTTTTGAATAGATAGCTGTATTTTCAAGATTCCAGCCTAATCCAGTATTCGAGCCTCTGCTTAGGGTATTTTTTGTAGCACCCGTAGTCGCACTCAAATAGTACTTTGGAGTAAAGAAATCGCCACCCCAATACGATAATTTTGCCCCTATGGTACTCTTAAATTTAAGGTTTGTGACAGGAGTTACTTCAAGAAAAGCATTTCCTACAAAATCATCTGAAGAGTCAAAATTACCCAAACGTATTTTTTGATATGCAATTGGGTTGGTCATTTCTTGTCCAACAATAGATGAGATTCCGTATGGTCTGCCTTCACTATCTCTCAATACAGGATTACTCGTATAGATAGAGGAGGCCGCAGCAACTGGGTCTGTTACTACCAAAGAAGTGATGGGGTCTAAGTTAATAGCTGAACTCAAAGGACCTCCAAATTCACTGTTTGTATTACCTAATCCAACTGTTTTTTGGTGTGAATAGGCTAGTGTTTGTCCCAGCGTCACATACTTAGAAAGCTTGTGAGTAGAATTCAAACGCATATTATCTCTACGATATGACGATATGTCTTTCAGAACAATACCTTCTTGGCTCTGCGTTCCTACCGAGAGGAAGAAGCTAGAAATGTCATTTCCACCGCTGATACTTAATTCGTGGTTAGAACGCTTAGCACTGTTGTTGAAAATGGCTGCTTGCCAATCTGTTCCTGTGCCTAATGAAGCTGGATTGGGAAAAAGTACCGCACCACCTGCCGCTTGTGACTTTTCGTTCATAATCATCCCGTATTCGGCAGCATTCAGTAAATTTAACTGTTTGGCAGGAGCGGAGGAACCCACAAAACCAGTATAGTTCACCGTAAGTTTTCCTGATTTTCCTTTTTTGGTAGATACTAAAATTACGCCTGAAGCAGCTCTAGCTCCATAAATTGCTAAGGATGCTGCATCTTTTAGTACTTCGATGGACTCAATGTCTGACTGGTTAATGAAACCGATTCCACCATTGTCAATAATTACTCCATCGACCACCCAAAGAGGGTTGTTGCCCCCATAAGTATCGAAGGTCGTAAGTCCACGTACTCGTACTGTTGAAGACGACCCTGGTTGACCCGCATTTGCAGAAATAGTTACACCAGATACACGTCCTTGAAGTGCGGTTTCGATACGTCCATTAGGAAGATTTTCGAGGTCTTTGGCTTTGACACTTGAGATAGCTCCCGTCACGACACTTTTCTTTTGAGTTCCGTAACCAACTACGACAACCTCATTCAAATCCTTTATTTCTTCTTCTAAAGCTACATTCATCGAAGAAGTTTTTCCAACCACTTTTTCAATCGATTTGTAACCAACAAATGAGAATACCAGCACATCGCTTGCTTTTGCATTCAGTTGGAATTCGCCTACGGAGTTAGAAATCGTACCTTTTGTTGCATTTTTTACTTTGATGGAAACGCCAGCTAGGGGAGTGCTAAGGGTTGCATCAATTACTTTTCCACGTACTTCTACTGACTGTCCAAGAACAGAGAGCGTACCCATACTCAGTAACAATAAACATAAGTAATGTTTAAATTTCATACACTTTTTAAGATTATAAATTTTGGATAAACAACGGGTTAATGAACCACTTTTAAAAACAATAATCAGTCATGTCATTTTTTGTGCTTTCAAAAACCGAGAGCAATATTAGTTCAAGTCTGAGGTAGAATAGAAAAAGGAGCATACACTTCAATTACGTTTACGCTTAAAAATCAATACGTTACCTATACTTTTATTTTTATATATAATTCGTTATCAATAGATTAACCCTATAATGCGATATAAATATTTACACATATAATTGTATGTTTGTACCTTGTTAAGGTATAATCCTATTGACATTCAGAAAATGATAAAAGGTAGTCTCATTCTTATTAAAGGTTTTCTAATCTTATTGATTCAACTATTGTGCTTTGGATTGACCACAGCACAGTTCCGTTATTCGGCAGTCCGACAGCATCATTTTGGTAGTACAAAACCAGCTATTTTAAGTTTTACGAAAAGTGACTTTCAAAGTGATTCTCACTTTAATGTAGCATGTGAAGCAAATGATGGGACGATGTTATTTGGCAACTTCGATGGGGCTGTCAGTTACGATGGACATAATTGGAGAAAAATATTTTTACCCAATAATTCTTCCATTTATAGTCTTGTGAAATCTAAGAACGGTGAAATTTATGCTGGAGGGTATAATGATTTTGGCGTGCTTAAAAAAGACCAATATGGTAAGTATGTGTTTCATTCAATGGTGAATCAGTTGAAGTTATCCAATAGAAATTTTGAAACCATTTGGAGAATCCATTGTATCGGGAGTCAAGTGATATTTATGTCCTATAATGAGTTAATCGTTGTCAATAAAGGGGTAGCCACGATTATTCGAGCCCCCAAAAGTTTCTTGTATGGCAGTCAAATCGGGAATTCATATTTTATTCAAGATTCAGAAAAAGGTATTTTATCATTCAACCTAGTCAGTAAGAAATTGGAGCCTGCTTTTTCTGATAATTATTTTAATAATGAAATCACCTCTGCTCTATTACCAACACAAAACCCACTTGAAATACTGATAATGACTCGTAGTGGGAAAATATTTTTAGGAAATATACAAACCAGAAAAGTCGTAAAAGTAAAGGAAGTATTTGCCGAAAACGATAATGATCAGTTGAATTGTGGTATTCAAAAAGAGGGTAATCGGTATTTACTCGGAACACTCAGCACTAAACTACTGTGGTACGATTTGGGGAAGAATCAGATTTCTTCGAATGCAGATTTCCAAAACGTAATCAAGAATAATCCCATCATTGACCTCTTCGTAACGTTCAAAGGTAATCTCTGGATTTTGGAGAATAATGGCTTAAATTTCTTTAGCTACAATTCAACGTACCAGAATATTTTTGATAAGGCTTCTGTGTTTGATATTTTGATAAAGAATAAAAAAATCTACTTAGCAACTAACCAAGGAATATTTTATGCTGACGTACCACAAGAAATCATGAGTGATCAATATGATTTTAAGCCAATCCCAAAATCAAAGGGGCAGGCGTGGATGATTCAATGTTTTGGTGATGACATCATCGCTTCACACAACAATGGACTCTTAAAAATACGGGATAACGGCTTTGAAAACATTTCAACTCAATCGGGTTTTTGGAAACTAACACCCATCCCGAATAAAGTAGGCTGGTATTTGGGATCAAATTATAACGGACTTTTTCTTGTTAGAAAACAGAATGGACAATGGATGATTCGCAATAAAATTGAAGGATTCAACGAGTCAACACGAGACATTGCACCCGATAGTCATCCTAACACTTATTGGGTTTGTCATGGTTACAAAGGGGTTTTCCGAATTAGAATAGACAGCGATTATCAGCGAGTAGAAGCGGTTGAACACTATACGAACACCAACGGATTTGTTTCCCCTTTCAATATCAATGTACATAACTATCAAGGTAAAGCAATTTTTACGACTAACACGGGGATTTATCAATTTGATGAAACTACGAATTCATTTGTATTACATCACTCACTAAATAAGATTCTGAATCCTCAAAAGAATGTAAGAAAGATTATTGAAACAAAAGATAAAATATGGGCAATTGAAGATGATGAGTTAGGTTATTTTACTGAAAAGAATCCAACTTTTGAGAAAAATATCTTTCTTAATTTGAAAGGTACATACAACAAAAGTATGGAAAGCATTTTGCCTTTTGGGACACATCAAGTATTTGTAGGAACACATAATGGACTCTTCCTCTATGACACTCAAGTACCCAAACAACCTCGCCAACCCCTTACTCAAATTAGTCGAATGTCCTATTTAAGTAATCAAGTAGAGGAGGAGTTACCCATTAATAACAGTCATGAATTACTTCTCCCCAACGGAGCAGAGGTGGTTCGTATAGAATTTGCTGTACCCTTGTTGATTTCCAATATAGGTATTCAGTATCGGTATAAGCTTGAGAATACTGATAGCGATTGGTCTAATTGGACGAGCAATTCATTTAAAGAATATACCAATCTAACTCCAGGGAATTATGTATTTTCAGTAGAGGCAAGAAACCTATTGGGAGTACAAGCAACGGAAGCGAAAATCAAGTTTACCATAAAGCCCAAATGGTACCAAACCACCATTGCTTATTTCATTTACGTCATTCTCTGTATGCTGCTCTTGAAATACGTTTATCTATTTATTAAGCAACGTTTTGAACAAGAGCATCTTAAAACAAGAACCGAAATCGAGAAATCAAAAAAACTAGTCGAATTAGAACTAGAGCAACTTAAACTCAAAGAAGATAAAGCCCAGATTTACAAATATTCAGAAGCGTTAGACAGAGACATTATCTTAAAAAGCAAAGAACTGGCCAATTACACCTTATTGCTAAGCCAGAAAACCGATATTTTTCAAGAAATAAAAACGGATTTACAAGAACTTAAATCCATGTTGAGAAGCGATGAATCGAAAAAGAAGTTATTAGAGATTTACAAAAAGTTAAATGCCCAGAAAATAGGAAACGATTTCATAGAGATTTTTGATGTCAATTTTGAGAAAGTAAATCACGAGTTTTTTCAGAAACTCAAACAACTTAGTCCAGAGTTATCTCAGCGAGAACTTCGTCTTTGTGCCTTCGTAAAAATGAATTTTAGTAATAAGCAAATTTCGCCACTTTTAGGCATTTCAGCGAGAGGAGTTGAGACTGCCAGATTAAAAATCCGTAAAAAGTTGCATGTTCCTCATGAAGAAACGCTAAGTGCTTTCTTGGAGAAACTTGTCTGAAAGTTTCAATAGCTAACCTTTTTCACGGAAGGTTAACCTTAGATACGATCCTCTATTTTGTATATTATGACTTCTCCCAACGATTTATTTGGGTGAATTTTAAAAAAAATGTCTTTTTTTTAATTTGATTTTTTCCGTATTACAATTCTGAGATTTTAAAATAGAGCAAGAGCCTTTCTCCCTAATAATCAAGGCGTAACCCTTTTGTTTTGAATGGTGTTAAAGCGTATTAATTTTGTTTAATTATCTGGTTTTCAGTTGTTTGTATTTTTATGTTGTTTGCTTTGTATTCTTAAAATTATATAAATTTGTCATGCTAAAATGCTATCTGGATGCTTTAGTTGCAAATTGTTGTGAGCAGAAATAATAAAGGACGTGGTTATTATGTATCGCTCAAATCGGATTATAATTTTTGAATTTAATGTTAAACAACTATCCAAATGAAAATTAAAGATACTATTATATGCAGGGTGCTCTCAATGCTTTTTTTGTTTACGCTCACGCTGTTGTCTTCATGTAAATTAGAAGAACCAAATGCTGAGCTTACTTCGACGGCGAGTAGTCGTGGCCAGAGAGTGGGACAGGGGTCAAATCAAGTTGTACAGGTTTGGGAAACGACTCCTAACAAAACAAAATTACTTCAAAAGCAATTAGACGTTAGCTTTAGTTCTGATGGTGGGGATTATCCGACAACTATCACAGTAGATGAAACAAATGTTTCACAAGGGATTGATGGTTTTGGTTACACACTTTCGGGAGGTAGTGCTATGCTAATTAATCAGATGGCTGCTGCGGATCAAGACAGATTGTTAGACGAACTTTATAAACCAGGTACAGACCAACTTGGTGTGAGTTATTTACGTATTAGTATTGGTGCTTCCGATTTGAGTTCAAGTCGATATACTTACGATGAAGTTCCTTCTGGGCAAACCGATATGAGTTTAGCCAAGTTCAATTTTAATCAACCTGAAACAATAGCATTGATTAATATAATCAAGAAAATATTGCAAAGAAACCCTACTATTAAAATATTAGCGACACCGTGGACAGCACCTATTTGGATGAAAGAAAATGTATGGCGTTATGATGGTTATGGAGGTGGCCACTTGAATCCAGCATATTACGATGTTTATGCTTCATATTTTGTAAAATATATTCAGGCGATGAAAAATCAAGGGATTACGATTGATGCGATTACGCCTCAAAATGAACCTTTGAACTATGATAATGATCCGAGTATGTATATGTCCGCAAATGAGCAGATTAACTTTATCAAAAACAATCTTGGACCAAAATTCTTTGATAATGGCATAACTACAAAAATCATTTGCTTTGATCATAACGCAGATACCATTGGTTCTCAATATGCTACATCGGTTATAAATGATTTAGGTGCTTCAAAATATGTAGATGGTTCTGCATTTCATTTGTATGGTGGGGATATAAATAATATGTCAATTGTCCATAATGCAAACCCAAACAAGAATGTATATTTTACGGAACAATATGTAGGAGGTGCAAGTAATTTTGGCAATGATTTGAATTGGCATATTAATAACGTTATTATAGGCTCAATCAGAAATTGGAGTCGTAATGCTTTAAATTGGAATTTAGCAGCAAACCCAAGTTTAGAGCCACATACACCGGGTGGCTGTGTTGATTGTCTGGGTGCAATAACAATTTCAGGGAATTCGTACATTCGAAATACTCCTTACTATATCATTGGTCATGCTTCAAAATTTGTACGCCCAGGAGCTGTAAGAATTGCTTCAAATATTTCGGGAACAATCAATAATGTAGCCTTTAGAAATGAAGATGGAAGTAAAGTGTTGTTGGTTGTTAATAATGGATCAACCAGCCAAACAATTAAAGTAAAATGGGAAGGTCGGGCATTTTATTATGCAATAGCTGCAGGTTCTGTGATAACATTTAAATGGACAGATGCTCCTATTGGTAAAACTATAACACTCAAAGGATTTAATAATAAATACGTGTCGGGAGAAAATGGTGATAAAGACCCCGTTACTCAGGAATATAAACCAATGACTTGCTATAGGACAGTTGCACAAGGCTGGGAGTCATTTACGATAGTAGATGCTGGAGATGGCAAAGTTGCCCTACGAAGCATGGGTAAATACGTTTCAAGCGAAAATGGAAGCAAACGAATTACGTGTAATAGAGCGACAATCGGGGACTGGGAGAAGTTTACTTGGATTACGAACTATGACGGAACAATTTCTTTAAAAGGAAATAATGGTAAATACATTTCGTATGAAAATAGTGAACTGAGCCCAATGACATGCATTAATTCAACAATTAGTGGTTGGGAAGCGTTCAAAGTTAATCAATAGTGGTGCAATCAACAGGGTTAATTTTACTATTAATCCTGTTGATTACAAATATTTTTTATGTAGCAATACAATCGTTTTTTGATGAAAAATAAGGTTTTCCCCAGACAATTAGTCGTATCTCTCTACTTATTGATACGTTGTGGTTTCCCCATAACAGCCCAACGTATTGTTGAAATTACACCACAAACGAAGCAGCATATTTTTTCGTTTGATGATATTTATGTGCTAGAAGATTCCACGAATGCCTTGACTTTTAATAACATTAATAAACCCGCTCTGGCAAATCAATTTAGAGCAAGTAAACTTAGTACTCCCCAAACACAACATTTGAATTCAACTTATTGGTTTAAAATAAAAATCAATACTCAAAATACAGATAATCATCAATTTTTACTCGAATTTTTTGACCAGACGATTGATCAATTTAACGTTTACTTATCTGATAGTCAAGGCAAATACCAATGTATTCAAGGAGGAGATACTTATCCATTTATAATGAGATATTTTAAGCATAAAAATTTTGAAATCCCCCTTCCCAAACATGTTAAAAATCCCTCAACTATTTATATTCAATTAAAATCGTCTCAAAAATCAGATGTTATTCTAGTAGTAAGATCCTTAGAATGGTTTGTTGCTTATTCACTAAACGAATACTTTACTTTTGGAATTTTCTACGGAATGATTTTGGTATTCGGTTTCTACAACCTGCTACTATTTTTGGCGATTCGTCAACGGCAATATGTGTATTATGTTCTCTATATTTTAGCAATAGGTCTATATGAAATGTGTACTGATGGTATTGCCTATCAACTTTTGTGGCCTAACTCAGTAACTTGGAATCAGTATGCCTACGGTGTAAGTTTATATCTAATAACCCTTTTTGCTCTACTCTTTACACAAGCTTTATTACATACTCGCATCAATGCAAGTGGATTTCATAAACTGATTAATAGTGTCATTATTGCTCGTTCAGTTTTGTTTGTATATACGTTCTTCTTCAATCAGGCCCTATTTATTTACAAACAAGTAGAAATTATTCCTTTTTTAATTTGCTTTGCCACTGGTATATATTGTTGGATAAAAGGATATAAGCCAGCACGTTTTTTTGTGCTTGGTTATACCCTTTTATTTGTAGGTTTAAGTATCAAATTCCTCATAGTCCTTACCGATGGACGTTTTAATATTGGTGTTTGGAGCTATTATAGTTTAAGTATCTGTTTTATTCTAGAAATGATGGCTTTTTCCTTTGCGGCGGGCGATCGAGTGAGAGTTTTGAAATTTAAAAAAGAAGAGTTTCAACGTAGAATAATTAAACACATTCAAGAGAATAGTCGATTGAAGGATCGAATTAATCAACAACTTGAAGACGAAATTCGAGCAAGGACCCAAGAAATTATCGTACAATCAGAAATTATTCAAAAGCAGAATGACGAGTTATTGTCTATGAATCTGTTGCTTAAAGAGCAAGCCGATGAAATATCCGTATTAAATATTTTTTTACAAGAGAATAACTTAGCACTACAACTCGAAAATAATACAATCAGGAGAGCCAGAATTATGGCTAGTAACGTTGACTTTCAAGAGTTTAGTAGGATTTATCCAGACAAACAACACTGCTATGACTTTCTAACTAATTTAAAGTGGAAGAACGGTTTTATATGTCAAAAATGTAATTATACTCAATTTTTTCAAGGACATTTACCCTATAGCAGACGTTGTAAGAAGTGTAGTTATGAAGAATCTGTAACGATGAATACCTTTTTTGAAAATTCAAAAATTGAGATAACTAAAGCTTTTTATTTAGTATTTCTGTGTTATTCAACGAATTGCAAAATTACTTCCTATCGTTTATCAGAATTACTTTCGATTCGTCAAAGTACCTGTTGGACTTATCAAAATCGAGTTAAAAAAATTATGCAGGAACGTAAGAAAGAATTTAATGTAGCTGGTGAAGAGGGATGGAGCAAGCTGTTACTAAAATGAAGATGTTTTGCAAAAGCATTCTATGAGAACTGAATCGCAGTGAAAATGTGTGTATGTTTAGAGTTAGCTTGTGATTTGAAATTATTAAACGAAAAAACAAGTACCTCGTTAAAAGTACTTGTTTTTTCTTTGTAGTAGTCCGTACGGGATTAAAGGAAAGTCCGTAACTACTTGATTTACAAGGCTCTTCGAGACACTTCGTCACGACTGTTAGTAGAACTGTTAGGAGCAGTCCAAACAATTTTCAATTGATGCTGCTCAACAGGAGCGTTTCTACTAACAAACTTAAAATTTGCAGCGGTATTCCCTTGTTGGAAGTTACTGTGCTTTGCAGCTAAGGCTAAACCAAACTCTAAGCCTTGAATTCGTTGTTTTAACATCTTATTTTCCTGTATAAGAAACTCTTCATTGGCCTTTTTTGTATCATTACTTGGATCAGGCCTAAACATATCCCCTTCGCCAGAAATAAGCCAGTTAAGATCTACTTGTGGAAACCTCTCTTTCACTTTAAGTAAATAATTCGAACCTGGCATACACTGTTTTTCTCCTACGATATTATGCGTTTGACTTAATGCTACTCCTATTTCCTTGTCAAATTTTCTTAGTGAGGAGAAACCGACATTATGAATAAGAACTTCCAACCTTTTGTTAATTGTTTCCATACTTTTAGACATTTATAAATAAAAGTTGATAATAATTCTATAAAAACTTGACATACATAGTAAATATACTATATATTTGTGCATTGATTATTAATTGTATATGCAAAATTACAATAAAACGGCTGTGATTGTCA
>JBMLRK010000331.1:0-5977 GCA_049241065.1 Spirosomataceae bacterium | reverse complement strand
ACGGAGCCGTTTGTTCGTTTGCCAATTGGGCAAGGGTCACTACTTCCGTTAATTTCTGCTTGGCAAAAGCCATCCAGTTTTTGATTTCAGTACTTAAAACCGCTTCGTTCTTTTCAAGTTCCAAGTCAATCGGACTATGTAGCAATGAACACGAAGGGGAAATCCAGACACGGTGTTCGCCAAGTTCCTTAACTGCTTCTTGAATGAGACGTAATGAATTAGTGAAATCATTTTTCCAGATATTTCTGCCATCTACTACGCCCAAGGATAAGACTTTGGAAGAACTAAGGAGTCGTGAGTCTGCTAGTAAATCCTGCAATTGGGATGGACAACGGACAAGGTCTATTTGGAGTACATCTACGGGTAAACTGACCGCAACGCCAAGGTTATTTCCATAACATTCAAAGTAGCTTGCCAGAACAAGTTGTACGTTAGGTACAGCCTGACGAATGTGCTGATATGCTTTTTGAAAAGCAATCTGTTGGTCTTCGTTAAGGTCAAGAGTCAAACAAGGTTCGTCCAACTGAACGGTGATTACGCCTTTTGCAGCAAGTTCTGTTAGTATATCAACATATACAGGCAAGAGTTTTTCCAGTAAGTCCAAGCGATTAAAGTCTGCTTCTTTTTCTTTACCGAGTAAAAGAAATGAAACTGGACCTAATAAGACAGGTTTCGTCTGGATTCCAAGAGCTTTGGCTTCTTCAAATTCAAGAACTATTTTATCTGAGCAACGACTAAATGTCTGGTTTTTAGTGAATTCAGGAACGATGTAATGATAATTGGTATCAAACCATTTAGTCATTTCCATCGCATGAATATCAAGTCCATCCCGTTGAAAACCACGAGCCATGGCAAAGTAGAGTGCTAATTCATCTGTTTGGTTGGCAGCTAAAGACGCATAGCGAGGAGGAATAGCACCCACTAAAAGGGCGGTGTCTAAGACATGATCGTAGTATGAAAAATCATTAGAGGGAATCAAATCAATCCCTGCTTCTTGTTGGCTTAACCAGTTTGTTTGGCGTAGTTGCTTTGCCACTGACCGCAATTCTTCCTCAGAGATTTTGCCTGCCCAAAACGATTCGCACGCTTTTTTTAATTCACGTTTGCTACCTATTCGTGGATAGCCTAAGTTGGTTGTTAACATGATTTTTGTTGTTTTAAAACCATAAGTCATGCTTTATTGGCAAGTCTCCTGGCTTGTAACAGTGTCGTTCGCCCTTCTCATTTCCAACGAAACAATGGGCATTATTGAACGATACTTTCCTTACGTATTTCAAAGGCGGTTACTTACAGTAGCACGAACTGCTCGTGATTTACACACGATTCCTTATTAATCTTTGTCAGGTAATCTTGACAGAACCAATAAATACAGGCTTATGTTGTTGTTCATTGCAAAGGTATGGAGGTTTCTTTTTTGATTAATTGCATTATCTATATTTTTAATTAAAATTAGATGTATTGACTATTATTAAATATAGTTTTAGATAAATTAGTTATTATTTGTTTTAATTTAAAATATTATATCTTTTTGATAGCTATAAAAAGAATGAAGCCACTCAACGAGCGGCTTCATGTACAATTCTAATCCGAATATATATAATCTTAGGTTATATCAATCTTAATGAAACTGTTCTTCTTCTGTTGAACCTTTCAAGGCATTTGTAGAAGATAAACCGCTTGTTACAATGGTTTGAACTGCATCAAAGTAACCTGTTCCTACGAAAGATTGGTGTTTCACCGCTTTGAATCCTTCAGATTGTAAAGCGAATTCTCTTTGTTGTAATTCAGAGAAACCAGCCATTCCACGGTCAACATACGCTTTAGAAAGTTCAAACATTCCCGTATTCAAGGCGTGGAAACCAGCCAACGTAATGAATTGGAATTTGTAGCCTAAGTCAGCAATTTGTTCACGGAAGGTCATCATTTGTTTTACATCCATGAATTTAGCCCAGTTGAATGATGGCGAACAGTTGTAAGCTAACATTTGGTTTGGATATTTCTCCTTGATTGCTTGAGCAAACTCACGAGCTAAGCCTAAATCTGGATTACCTGTTTCCATCCAGATTAAGTCAGCATAAGGAGCATAACTTAAACCACGGTCGATACCCTGTTCTAATCCGTTTTTCACATTAAAGAAACCTTCGTTTGTTCTTTCTTGAGAAACGATAAATTTGCTATCACGAGGGTCAATATCAGAAGTAATCAAGTTTGCCGCTTCAGCATCCGTACGAGCAATTACCAAAGTTGGTACGCCCATAACGTCAGCCGCTAAACGTGCTGCTACTAATTTGTTGATGGCTTCTTGAGTTGGTACTAATACTTTTCCGCCTAAGTGACCACATTTTTTAGCTGATGATAATTGATCTTCGAAGTGAACACCCGATGCACCTGCTTCAATCATTTGTTTCATCAATTCAAAAGCGTTCAAGTTTCCACCGAAACCAGCTTCAGCATCTGCCACGATTGGAGCTAACCAATATTTGTCGCCATCTCCGCTTGTGCTTTGGATTTGATCTGCACGCATCAAGGCATTGTTGATTCTTTTTACTACCGCAGGAACAGAGTCAGCAGGGTACAAGCTTTGATCTGGATACATATTGCCAGATAAGTTCGCATCTGCCGCTACTTGCCATCCCGAAAGATAAATTGCTTTCATTCCAGCCGCTACTTCTTGAATCGCTTGGTTTCCTGTTAATGCACCTAAACCAGCAACCCATTGGTCTTCGTTCAACATTTTCCATAAACGTTCAGCACCAAGACGAGCAACGGTATGTTCAACATCGAATGAACCTCTCAAGTTGATTACATCTTCTGCTGTATAAGGACGTTCGATACCGTTCCAACGTGGGTTAGTTGCCCAATCTGTTACTAATGCGTTAATTCTTTCTTGACGTGTCATAATTGTATGTGATTTTACTTGTTAAATAATTGGATAGTTTACTAAATGACTAAAATGCGGGCAAGTAATAATGTTAAATTTTGAATGATGGATTTTGGATTTAAAACATTGATTATCAGTTTTTTGATAAAGTATAAAGTGATTTTGCTTACTTAGATTAAATTCAAAATTCATCATTACTAAAACTCTCTGTATGCGTTAGTTGTCAGGAACTCACTAAACTCTTTCTGAACAACTAATTGATTGAATAATTCAGCGGCTTTTTCGTATTTTCCGTCTATAAATTCCTGCTCTGATACCGATTTTTTAATGCGAGTTACCTCTTCAGCGTAGATTGCTTTGTAGTATTTTGCATTAATAATTTGTCCGTTGTTCATCATCACTTCGTGTTTTAGCCACTGCCAAACTTGAGCTCTTGAGATTTCGGCTGTTGCTGCATCCTCCATCAAATTGTGGATAGCTGCTGCTCCAACTCCACGAAGCCATGAGGCAATGTAAAGCATACCTACATTGATGTTCAGACGTAATCCTGTTTCCGTAATAGAAGCGTTTTCAATGGTAAAGTTCAATAAGTCGTTTGCCGAGATAGTGACATCTTCACGCATGATTTGCTTCTGGTTTGGTCTGTCTCCCAAGTATTTCTTGAAAGGAATCATCGCCACCGCTACTAAGTCTGGGTGAGCCACCCAAGTACCATCAAAGCCGTTTGATGCTTCTAGTTCCTTATCTTGGGTAACTTTCTCAAAAGCAATGCTGTTGATTTCCTCATTTTTACGATTCGGAATGAAAGCGGCCATTCCTCCAATGGCGTGAGCTCCACGACGGTGACACGTTTTTACTAACAATTGCGAATAGGCACGCATAAATGGTACACGCATTGTTACGTCTGCTCTATCTGGAAGAATAATGTCAGCATGATTTCTGAATTTTTTAATCACACTAAAGATATAATCCCAACGACCAGCATTTAAGCCAGCACTATGTTCACGCAATTCATAAATAATTTCCTCCATTTCGAAGGCTGCCAAAATTGTTTCAATCAAGACAGTAGCTTTAATGGTTGCTACTGGAATATCTAAAGCTGTTTGAGCTGCAACGAAAATGTCATTCCATAACCGAGCTTCTAGGTGACTTTCTAATTTTGGTAAATAGAAATACGGGCCAGAACCTCTTGCAATTAATTCTTTCGCATTGTGAAAGAAATATAAACCAAAGTCGAAAATTGAGCCTGAAATCGGTTCTCCATCAACTAATACGTGTTTTTCTACTAAATGCCATCCACGAGGACGAACTTTCAAAACGGCTACTTCATCGTTCAGTGCATATCTTTTACCGTTTGCTGCTTCAAAGTCAATTTCTTTTCTGATAGCCGCTTTTAAGTTGACTTGTCCATCCATGCAGTTTGTCCAAGTTGGAGCATTTGCATCTTCAAAATCAGCCATAAAGACCTTTGCACCTGAGTTCAAAGCATTGATAATCATACGACGATCAACGGGGCCTGTAATTTCTACCGTACGGTTTTGTAAATCCGCAGGAATTGGCTTAACACTCCATATTGAATTTCGTACAGACTCTGTTTCTGGTAGAAAGGTTGGCATTTGCCCCTTGTCAATGGCTAGTTGTCTTTCTTCACGTTTTGCCAATAATTCAAGTCTTTTAGGGTTGAATTGGCGGTGTAACGTTTCGATGAAGTTTAATGCTTCAGGGCTTAAAATTTGCTCGTAGGCTGGATTCATTTCGCCTATGATTTCAATCGCTTTAATGGGGGTAGTTGATGTGATTGACATATTAGTAAAAATTTAACGTGATGGAAAAAGACTCAGTATTGTTGTTTTTGCTACTTGTTTAATTTGTTATTCAAAAGTAGTAAAGCGAAATATTAAAAACAAGCGAAATTTCGCTGAATATTATATTTCCGCAAAACTTCTTTGTTTTGTGGAGCGTTTTCTGCGTTTTGTCTAATTTTTTGTTTTTAAAATCTAGGAAAATTAGACTTGTGTTCCCTTTTTTAATTTTTCAAAAATGCCTGTTATGACTTCTTGCCCACTAAAAAAGGGTAGATCCTTCAATGAGCAGGCTGAACATCGCTACAATAATTTCTGAATTAATTATCCCTTTATCAGATTGAAAAGCTGAAATTTATGTTTTACTTTGCGGTTATATGATTTCTGTCCACTTCGATACTGACCAGCAAATATTAGAGCATTTAGCTCTGGGGGATGTCCGTGCTTTTGATTGTATCTATCAACGATATTTTTCAAAGCTCTATGGGGCTGCCTATAAACGCTTGCAAAATCGGGAACTTACAGAGGAGGTGGTACAAGAACTATTTATTTCATTGTGGGAGCGTCGTGAAAGTTTAGCGATAACTGGAACGTTAGAAGGATATTTATTTACGTCTATCAAATACTTAACGATTGCTCAGTATAAAAAGAACAACCTCTTTGAACAATATTCTGCCTCGCTTATATCGACAGAAAATGATTTGAATTTCACGGAAGAAATGGTCGCTTTTGACGAACTAAACGAAGCCTATCAAAAAGCCCTACAAGTATTACCCGAACGTTGTCGTGAAGTTTTTTTATTGAAAAGAACAGGTTTGTCGCAACGAGAAATTTCAGAAAAATTAGATATTTCTGAAAAAACAGTCGAAAACCAAATGACCAAAGCCCTCAAAATGCTCAAAGAATCTCTGAGCGATTATACCGCACTTTCTATTTTATTGATTCCCTATTTTTATTGATACGTATGGCGTATGGGTGTACGGACAGACCTATGTGTCTGTCCCACGTGGACATACAGAAGATATAGTTTTGTAAGAATTATCACTATTCTGAAAAGTATCGTATCGGTTTAACCCTGACAGCGGTCAAAGACCCTGTAAGCGGTTAAAATGATACGATGTTGTTAGTGGTTAATAACATATAAAATAAATATTACCGAATCTTAGAATAAATACCACTGTTAATTAATTGTTGGGGATAGTCATAAGTGTCTGTTTATTAGATATTTATGATTTATTGATTCTTTTGCCTATTTATTATTTATACTTTTTTAATAAAAAATATAAAAATATTT
>JBMLRK010000330.1:3371-8851 GCA_049241065.1 Spirosomataceae bacterium | reverse complement strand
TATAAGTTATGCTTACCCGCAATAGGGCTAATGGCAACGTTAACAGCTCCTTGGGTAGAAGCATTAAACTCACCTGTACCAACTAGTTGTCCTGTTGGAGCGTCGATACGCAATTCTACTTTTCCACCTGCAATACGTTTATCAGCAGCATTTCCCGCTACTGCAATCGTTTTGATACCTGTTAAATCAAGGTTATTAAAACCGATATAAGCATTGTTTTCGTTCATAATTACTACTTCACCCATACCATCTATTTTCATTTTCGTGGTTGCTTTATTCGCATCGTAGTCGCTTGCTTTGATACTAGCACTGCGTAAGGTAATCGTTTGAGAACCTGTCAACGAAGAAATTTTATTAGCTCCTTTGTCAGTATAACTTGCCGATACGATGTACGTTCCAGCTTTGCCATTGTCTTTGGTTGGGTAACTTCCTTTCACAGGTTTGCTTGCTTTTTTATCGTCTGCTAATGATAAAATGTAGCGAACCATTTCTTTGGCTTCTTCTTTGGTTAATTGTGGGTGAGCCGACATCGCTTGTTCGCCCCATACGCCACTACCTCCATTGACAATTTTATCAGCCAATTTACCTTCTGCCATAAATGCTTTTTTGTACTTTTTAGCAACGTCTAGGTACGTTGGTCCAATTGATTTCTTGTCAATTGAGTGACACGATTTACAGTCAGAAAGCTCAATTAAGCGTTTTCCTGCCGATACGCTCAAGTTGGCTTGGTGTCCTTGAGCAATCACTGTTTTGTCGAATCCTTCCAAATAATCAATGCTTACTTGCACATCGCTAGGGTCGATTTTTTTGTTTGCCAACGAACCGTCTTCTTTATCTGCCACTTTTACTTCGTAGTCAATTTTGTCATCATTCCAGTAAAACGACTGATTCCCTTTGATGGCAACTTCTACGTTTGGTATTTCGTTTCCAATTTTAATTTCGAGACTTGCTTCGCTTACATTTCCTGCGGCATCTGTTACTTTCAGGGTTGGGTGATAAATTCCCGCTTTGGTAAAGGTGAAGCTAGGGTTGGGCAAATTACTTTTAGCTGCCCCTTTTGCAAAAGTCCATTCATAAGTTAATGCATCGCCGTCATAATCCTTCGTGCCTTCTGAGCTAAAGTTAATTTTTGAAGGGATACTTCCCGCATTTCTATTTGCCTGAATAGCTACGACAGGTTTACGATTTCCTGCGTTAAATTCTAAGCGAATCAAACGAGCGTCATCGTTTTGAGCAAACCAATTTTGTCCATATTCTAGTACATACAACGAACCATCTTTGGCAAATTGCATATCCATTGGGTGGCTAAATTTAGTGTCTGGTAAGAAACGCTCCATTTTCACAAAATCACCGTTTGGCTTCATTGTTACGATATTAATCCAGTCACGCATCCAGTCATAAGCAAAGAATTTACCTTGATAATACGACGGGAATTTCACTTTAGAAGTAGCTTCAAAATCTTCTCCATAAAATACAGGGCCACCCATGGCATTACGTCCGCCTTTACCAACGATTGCTCCAAATTCAGGAGAGTCAGCATAAGGATAATAGATAAATGCTTTTTGAGCAGGAGGTAATTCTCTTAAACCCGTATTGTGTGGCGAGTCATTGATAGGCTTCAAAGGGTCGAAGGTAACTCCCGTACTGTCTTTTGTGAAATCACGGTCATGGTAAGCACGGTTATCGGCAACAAAAAGAGGCCAGCCGTAATAACCCGCTTGACGAGCTTGGTTAACTTCATCGTGTCCACGAGGACCATATTTAGCCGAGTTTTCACCAGCATCGGGGCCTACTTCACCCCAATACAAAAAGCCTGTGTGCTTATCTACCGAAATACGGTAAGGGTTACGGTTACCCATCACATAAATTTCTGGACGAGTTTTGTTTCCGTTTGTGCTTGCAGCCTCTACAGGGAATAAGTTTCCTGCGGGAATACTGTACGTTCCGTCTGCTTTAGGCGTAATACGTAAAATTTTACCTCTTAAATCATTTGTGTTTGAAGACGTTGCACGAGCATCCCAACCTGCACGACCAGCTCTGTTATCAATCGGAGCAAAGCCATTAGAAGTAAAAGGATTGGTATCATCTCCTGTAGAAAGAAATAAGTTTCCTTGTGCATCCCAGTCGATAGAACCTCCCGTATGACAACAGTCAGTACGTTTTACAGGAACACGGAGCATGATTTTTTCCGTACTCATGACAAGCGTATCTTTGGCATCGTCATAGACAAAGCGAGATAAACGGCTTGCCGTATCTGCTCCTGCAATGGCAACCGACGGAGCATAATACAAATAAAGCCATTTATTTTGTTTGAAATTCGGGTCGATATTCAAGCCCATTAATCCGTATTCAAATTTAGAATAAACGTTTAAATCGGCAACTACTTTTGTTTTTTTCGTTGTTGGATTGTAAGACTTTAATAAACCTTTACGTTCTGCAAATAAAACTTTTCCGTTGTCTAAAACGGTTAATTCAGTCGGCTCATCCAGTTTTTCTGCTAAAACAGAACGAATAAAGCGGTTTTCTTCAGGTCTCGCTTTCGTAAAGTCTAATGCAGCACCACTTGCAACCCACTTTAATCCACCTAAAATGTGTTTTAAAACCAATTCTTCAGTAAAAGTTTCGTGCGTATGTCCCCAGTTGGTATAAAAAGCACGTCCACCATCGTATTCATGGTACCAAGACATCGGGTGAAAATCGCCCATAGTACCTTCTTTATAGCTTTTTTCATCAACAGTTAATAAGACATGAACGTCTGTGTTAAATTCTTTGTAGCTATAAAACTCATCAGTACGGTCAAATGACTCAGGCATAAACTCCGTTGACAAATGGTTTTTATCCGTTACATGGAACGTTCCTTTTTGTACATTGGATACGTTTTTTCCTGGGTGTCCATTGAAATACCCACCTACCAATTTGCCATACCAAGGCCAATCGTATTCGGTATCTGATGCCGCATGAATCCCTATATAACCACCACCTGCTTGGATATAGCGTTCAAAAGCGTTTTGTTGTTTGTCATCCAATACATTTCCTGTGGTACTGTTAAAAACAACAGCTACGTAATTGCTTAGATTTTTCTCGTTGAAATCATTTGCATTTTCAGTGGTATCGACAGCAAATCCATTTTGTTGCCCCATCAAGCGTAAAGCTTTATTAGCATACGGGATAGAGGAGTGGCGAAAACCTGCTGTTTTGGAAAAGACCAATATCTTCTTTCCTTGAAGAGGGTTGGTTGTTTGTCCCATACTAGTCACGAACGAGCCTAGTAACAAAAGGACTGATAGGATATTATTTTTCATTGACTTGTATTATTAATTGGGGATGAATTGTACTCAGTAGTTACTGTTCTACTGTGTTATAGTTATTAGGTGTAAAGATATAGGATATGATACTTAATGTATAATTTTATATTGAAAATATACTATCTGACCTTGTTTGCAGGGTATAAAAAAAAGGCTACCTCAGAGAATAATCTCGTTGGTAGCCTTCGGATATAACTGGATTTACCAGTTTTCTACATTAGGCGAATTATTTACGTGGTATTAACACAAGTAAGGAGAATTTAATAAGGTATTATAATTCAGATCTTACCATCTTCCTCCACGATGATGACGATGTCCATTTTGTGGATAAACCACCACTGGAGGAGGAACTACTACTACTCTTGCTTGATTATTGTAACCATATCCTCTTTGCTGATTACGAATATCATACGGATTTCGTGGGTCAATGGGATAATTGGCACTATAATTATTTCTTTTATTCGGTTTGCAACTTGTGTAAGCTCTGCTACGGTAATCGTAAGGATTTTGAGGGTCTAAATTATAAGCCCCATAGCGAGTATAGTCTTGTTGGCTATAACGCTGGTCACGGTCATAATTGCCATTATTGTTACCGTACTGCTGTTGTCCTCTATTGTCATACCCACTATTTTGTTGTGGATATTGATTGTACTCACGTTGTGCATTGGCACTAAAAACGAAACCAAATGCTGCAATAAATAAGGCGATGATGCTACGTTTCATGGTGATGGTTATTTATGCCTTTAGGGCTGGTGATTTTTAACTGTCGTACTCAAATTCATGTATATAACGCACCATACGTAGTAGTATTTTATTCTAAGTTGTTAACGTTTTGTTAATCATATTTTCGGTTGTTTTGCCGAATTTGAAGATAAAACGCCTAGTTTTTGAAGATATTTTATGAAACATTGTTAATGAAATGTTAAAGTAAAAAACAGCTTTTTAATTTCATCCCGTCAAAATACATTTTGTCATCTGCTACGACCATTCTTCTAGTCTTTGATGGTTATTTTCTATCCTTGACGTACTATTGTATCACAATTCTAAACAATTCGCTTGTAGAAGATACTCTTTCGTTAATTTTGATTAATTTAGATTATCTCCTTTTGTGAACTTTATACGGAAGTATCTTTAAAAAGTCTCAAATTCAAAAAAAAGTTGTTTCGATATACCATGGCTGAAGAATCAAATACGAGCATCGGGAAAAAAATATGGAGCTTTTTTATTGCTGATGAAGCTCCTGTAAGTCCTACAATTACAGGAACTTCTGTAACGCCTGTGCCAGCGGCTGAGGTCGTTCGGCCAGTAACATCCGAGGCGGGTTCGGTAGATAAAAAATTTATAGATCATTTTGTAAACTTGCTTGAAAAAGCCAATTTGCAAGGGCCTGATTATTTTGAATACCGAGAAACGTTGAAAAACTTAGAAGGACTTGGCTTGTCAGAGGATAAACGTTATCAGGCAGCTTGGGCAAGTTTCAAGGCGATGGCGAATAGCACGGATTATTCGGTGTTGACGAATACCGCCAATCAGTATGTGACAATGTTGGATACTGACCGACAACATTTTTTGAAGGATGTTGAAAATGCCATCACTGAAAAAGTGGGAGGACTCAAAAATGAAGTCCTGCGAATGCAACAAGAGAATGAGGCAATAGCCAAGCAAATTTTAGCACTTCAGCAAAAAGTTGAAGCCAATAAGACTCAGATAACCAAGTTAACTGGCGATATTGGAGAACAGAGTGCCAAAATCACTACCAATAAGAATAACTACGAAGTAACATATAGTTCTTTTGTAGAACAGATTAAAAGTGACATCAGTAAAATTCAACAATACATAGCTAATCAATAAGGGATTACCTTAATCAGACTTTTCCGTTCGTACCCGAAGAACGTTCACATTAACAAAACTACCCCTTGGGGATGGGGCTTTTAAACCAATGGCAGATTTATCACAAATTGGAGGAGGAAATGCACCTCAAAAATCTTTCTGGAGTAAACCCGAAGGTCTTACTTCCATGTTGTTTCTGGGAGCTGTGGGAGCTTATTTACTGTACCACATCAACGATATTTTAGAATTTCTGATTAAAGTAACCGAAAATACGCTCTATTTGGGAGGCTTGTTGGTAGTTTTGGGATTCTTTATCTTCTTGATTACCAGTAAAGATATTCGCAC
>JBMLRK010000330.1:0-3271 GCA_049241065.1 Spirosomataceae bacterium | reverse complement strand
GAAAAGCTCTTGCCGTTACAACGCAATATGCAAACGGTATTGGGTTTTATGGAAAAAGTACAATCGTCGGCCGACTATATTATCAAGGAAACGGAGATTAAGGTGAAGTTGAAAGAAACCGAATACGAAATTGTAAAAAGTAGTTCGAGTGCCTTGAAAACAGCCGTGAGTATTTTCAAAGGAAACCCCGATAAGAAATTCTATTTCGATGCTTCTATGGAATACATCCAAGACGACATGAGTATGAAATTGGGTGAAATGAAACGAGCAATGGACTTATCAATGGACTTTATTAATGGCGTGGATATTCAAAATGGCGTATTGACCGACAAAGGGCAAGCCATGTTGGAAGCGTATAACAAAGGTGATTTCAAGTTGATTAATTTAGATGCTACTTCGGGAACACCAACCAAAACGATTAATCCTCCTAAAGATTCTGGGTATAAGAGTTTGTTGGATTAAGTAACTATTTTTAGGAATAAATTGGAAGGCTTCGTGATAAACGAGGCCTTCTTCGTTATCGGAATAATATTATTTTCTTGATGCCAAAAAATTAGTGTAATTTTGTCATTCACGAACTAACGTTTTGAGCCTTAGTTTATCCACAAACAATTAACGTTTATAAAACGAAGCAATAAGGCATACAGTAGTTTACACGCCATGCCTTTGTAAACAAAATGCCTTGAAGTATAAATTATTCGCTGCATGATTCATTCATCACCAACGCATCAAACAACTCCTAGTTTTGAAGCACCTAAGAAACCGCTTTACTTTCCTAATTTGAATGGAGTAAGGTTTATTGCTGCTTTTGCGGTGATTATTCACCACATTGAGCAGGCAAAGCGGGCTTTAGGATTACCTAATCTATACAAAAACTACCTTATTAATCAGGCTGGGAAACAGGGTGTAGGCTTATTTTTTGTGTTGAGTGGATTTTTGATTACGTATTTATTATTAAGTGAAAAAGGCAAAAAAGGGGAGATTAATATCAAGAATTTCTACATGCGGAGAGTCTTGAGAATTTGGCCTATCTATTTTATCATTGTGATTGCAGCGATGATTATTTTTCCCAAAATATCTTTTCTATACGCCCCAGAAGGGTTAAAACGTATCACTGATGGACATTTTTGGCCGAGACTATCGCTCTTGTTGATTGTCTTACCCAATATGAGTTTTGTCTTTTACGAATTGCCTTATATGTGTTCACAAACATGGTCTATTGGGGTCGAAGAACAGTTTTATTACCTGTGGCCGTGGTTGGTTCGTGCCAATACTTGGACAAAGCGTTTGGGGATTATCGCTATTTTCTGTGCAGGAACAGCCCTCGTTTTTGCAATTTATTTCCATTTTTTTACCGATTATACCCTCGCACAATTACCTCGTTATATCAACTTCTTTTTTAGCCAATTCCGTATTTTGATGATGGTGATGGGAGGAATTGGAGCTTATCTCGTATATGTCAAGCACCCAATACTGCAATTCTTGTATCGTAAAGACGTTCAATATGGAGTTTATGCCGTTTTGTTGACCATCATTTTCACAGGAATTCACTTCGATGGTATTTACCTAGAAGTACTAAGTGTATTCTACTGCTTCTTTATTGTGAATGTGGCGACCAATCCCAATACGGTTGTCAATTTAGAGCAACCACTGTTTTCTTATCTAGGAAAAATCTCTTACGGTTTGTATATCTATCACATCGCAATCAGTATTTTGGTAGCCAATGTCCTAAAAACGTACCAAGCAGACTTATCTGTTTTACAGTATAACTTGATTATGTACCCACTGACTATTGGCTTAACCATTGCGGTGTCAAGTGCTTCGTTTCATTTTTTAGAACAAAAAATACTTTCGTTTAAAACAAAATTCAGTCATTAGAAAATGTTGAATGATGGATTTTGAATATTGGATGATATTGCCTGTGCTAAATAATTCCTTGTACTTAATTAATCAGCTTTTACTAATCCAAAATTCAAAATTTAACATCCAAAATTTATCATCATCATTCCTTAATTTCTTTTACCAATGCCCATTCTATACGTTTTTTATATAAAATTAGCGTTGACACTACTCAGTTGTGTGGCTGGTTATTTTTTACTGACCCACTACGAACGTTTTGCTTCTCTACTCGAAAAAAATAAGACCTATACGACTGCTTCGTTAGTTTTTATTACACGAGTAATTCCTTTTATTCTGGTATTCATTGTATTGAAGGAATTGCCAAGAGGCGATATTCCCTTTTTCTATTATAAAGGTACTCATGCCTTACGATTAGAGTTAGTGTACCGAGATTTCTGGTCATTTCATGCTCCCTTATTTTCGTATTTACTGGCGTTACCCTTGTTGATTGTACATCATCCTGCCTCGATTGTAGCGTTGATGATGGTCGGTGAAGTAATTTGTGTGCTATATACTTACCGATTTTATCAAGAAAGAGATAAGACCGCCTTTCGTAAATTAGTGCATTACCTTATTATGCCAGCACCCATGATTATCTGTTTATTGGGCGGTCAGGAAGATATTTGGTTGTGGGGTTTTGCTCTTTGGGGATTGGCTGTTTTACTAAGAACCCAAAGCGAAGTAAAACTTGGATTAGTAGTGGCATTAGCCTTATTAAGCCTAAAAGTAACGGTTGCATTTTTCTTGTTTCCGCTCTTTTTCTCCATTAAAAATAAAGTAAAATTTGTCTTGACCTTAGCCCTTGTGGGTATTCCAAGTATCGCCTTATTATACAGTCTTGTAGGTTTAGATTTTTTGATGTTGGTAAAACACACCGAAGACCCTTATTCACCTAATTTGTATTCGATTTTACGTCCGTTCATGGGTCAGCACGTTAATGTTACTTTGATGAACTGGATTGGCTTGGGTTGTTTTTTACCTATTGCTACATGGATTGGTTTTCAGTGTCGTACGAAGTCGCTTGAAAAGATTTATCCGTTGTTGTTCATCATTACGTATGGCTTAATGCAGCTCTTTTTACCGAGTGCAATGGCGTATTATATGTTTATCTACTTCATTGTGTTGGTATTTGTTAAGTGGAATATTACCGACAAACGATATTTTATTCAACTCTTGTTGTTAAATATCTTGTTGGTGGTGCAGCCTTTTGTGTATGTATCCTTAGACAATCCCGTATTTGATAGCTTTGCCTTTTTGGGTTCTCCAGCGTTGTTAGGAGAGTATTTACTTGAATGCAGTTTTGTGGTCTTAGTAGCCAATACCGTTTGGTTGACCTATAAAGAATTGAAAGAAATCGTATAAGCAGTAGTCA
>JBMLRK010000329.1:0-1879 GCA_049241065.1 Spirosomataceae bacterium | reverse complement strand
AGGTTTGCAAGAATACCTATCTGATTTTACCTAATAGCTAGAACGTGGTGCTGATGTTCCTTTGCAAACTTGATACCTGTTAGTATAGTCCAACAGTGAGTATTTTATCTAAACGAATCAACTAGGTAATTGAGTGTAATTACTTATGTCCTCAAAGTTGGCTGGAGCTTTGGAAAAGCGGGTTTAGTATTTATACAAGTAAATGTATAATTTTTTACGAAGGACAATGCGAATGCCCTTATTTTTTGCTTTTTTTACATAAGACTTGCCTCCAAAAGATGATACTACTTCTGTTTGGCGAACTCCTGTTTTTAAGCTCATTTTTAGAAAATCATCCTGATTTTTTTAGTATGATTTTAAACCAGAATCCAAGTAAAGGCTTTTATCTTTCAAAGGTTTCGTATCTTGTATAAACATTTTTAACTGAATTCACTTATGTCTATTAAAGTTGCCATTTCCCATAAAACGAAATATACGTTTGACAGAAGTGTGAGTTTATCTCCACACGTTTTTCGACTGAGACCTGCTGCTCATTCGAGGACTGCCATCGAAGGATATTCATTTAAAATATTACCCGAAAATCATTTTATTAACTGGCAACAAGACCCTTTCGGAAACTATCAAGCCCGAGTAGTTTTTCCAGAAAAAACAACTGAACTCAGTGTTGAAGTAGAAGTAATTGCCCGTTTACAAGTAATTAACCCATTTGATTTTTTTGTAGAAGATTATGCACAGAAATTTCCTTTCAAGTACGATGGCATTCTGGAGCAAGAATTAAAACCGTATTTAGAAGCCAACGAATCGAGTGAAGTGTTAACAACATGGTTGGCTGACCATCAACTTAATCGTGAAATCAACACCGTTGATTATTTAGTATATATCAATCAGGAAGTTTATAAAGCGGTAAATTACAACATCCGCATGGAAACGGGGGTGCAATCTTCTGAAGAAACTCTCACGATTAAAAGTGGTTCATGTCGAGATTCTTCTTGGTTATTAGTGCAAATCTTACGTCATCAAGGCATTGCGGCTCGTTTCGTTTCTGGCTATTTAGTACAGCTAACTCCTGATGTGAAATCGCTTGATGGTCCTTCTGGTCCTGAAAAAGATTTTACCGATTTACACGCTTGGGTAGAGGCTTACGTTCCTGGAGCAGGTTGGATTGGATTAGACCCAACGTCAGGCTTATTTGCCAGTGAAGGACATATTCCTTTATCATGTACGCCGCATTATGCAAGTGCTTCCCCTGTGACGGGTGCAAGAGATTATTGCGAATCAATCTTTGAATTTGATAATCAGGTTTTCCGTATTGAAGAAGACCCACGTGTGACAAAACCTTATACCGACGAGCAATGGGCAAACATCATGCAGGTCGGAGAGGATGTCGAAAAAGACTTACAAGAAGGCGATGTTCGCCTAACGATGGGAGGAGAGCCTACTTTTATTTCGGTAGATGATTTTGAGTCTGCCGAATGGAATTCTGCTGCGGATGGCCCTCTGAAACGTAAGTTGGCTTATGATTTAGCCTTACGTCTTAAAAACCGTTTTGCTCATGGTGGTTTACTCCATTTTGGACAAGGGAAATGGTATCCAGGCGAATTGTTCCCACGTTGGCAATATGGCTTATTGTGGAGAAAAGACGGTTTACCTATCTGGAAAAACGATGCCCTGATTGCGAAAGAAAATGATACAAAATTCAATTTCCATGATGCCGAACGCTTTGCTACGGAATTGACGAAGTATTTGGGAATTGATACGAATAATATTGTACCGACTTACGAAGACCCTATTTATTGGGCTTTGGAAGAAGGAAAATTGCCTGTCAATGTTGACCCTTTGGTAGTGAATCTCAAAGATTCTATTGAACGCCAAACCTTAG
>JBMLRK010000328.1:0-1554 GCA_049241065.1 Spirosomataceae bacterium | reverse complement strand
TTTATCGCCAAAACAAGACAGGTAAATCAACACTCCTTACGCCCAAAGCCCTTCATCAGGTAACTTTTTGGGTGGACAGCACCGCCAATTTAAGTGAAGAAAATCGCTATGTTATTCGCTTACTCAATGGTAAAAACACCAGCGATAGCAAAGCCTTTGTACTTCCTGCGAACAGTCCAATTCAGTCGTATTTGAGCATTCCTTTGCAAATCCCTGCGGCTGGCGAAATCCACGGACAAGCATTTACCTATACCGCCAACGATGCCAGTGTCGGCGATTTGGATGGCGATGGCACGTATGAGATTATTCTTAAATGGGAGCCTTCCAATGGTAAAACACCTCCGCAAACAGGCTTCACAGGCAATCAGTTACTTGATGCCTACCGATTGGACGGAACACTCCTTTGGCGAATCGACTTGGGGGTAAATATCCGTTCGGGAGCTGCTTACACGCAATTTTTAGTCTATGATTTTGACGGAGATGGTAAAGCAGAATTGATGTGCAAAACGGGCGATGGCACGAAAGACGGACAAGGGAAAATCTTGGGAGATGCGACAAAAGACTGGAGAAATACGGACGAAAAATCGGGTTTTTATGGCAAAATTGTAGAAGGCCCTGAATACGTAACCGTCTTTGAAGGACTCACAGGAAAAGCTCTTGCCAGTGCTACCTATATCCCTACGAGATACCCACTAGATGGCTGGGGCGGCATTGGTGGCAATGGAGGTAATGACAATACGGGTGGTCGCTCCGACCGCTTTTCGGGAGGGGTCGCCTTTCTGGATGGCATACATCCCAGTGCATTTTTTGTCCGAGGATGGTATGGACGCACCGTTATTGCCGCTTGGGACTGGCAACATGGTCAACTCAGTAACCGATGGGTATTTGATTCGGTAGATGGAAAAAATCCGTTTTCGGGTATGGCTAATCATGGGGTTTCGGTAGCGGATGTCGATGCAGATGGCAAAGATGAAATATGTGTCGGAGCAATGACGGTAGATGATAACGGCAAAGGATTATACACTACTGGTTTACGTCACGGAGATGCTCTTCATATTGGCGACTTAGACCCCAATCATGCAGGTTTAGAGGTTTTTGGCGTACATGAAAGCGAAGAGAAAACCATTGCCCTCAATACCCCTGGCGTTGCAATGTTCGACGCAAAAACAGGGAATATCTTGTTTAGTCTGGGTAATGGCGAAGATGTAGGCAGAGGAGTCGCTGCCGATATTGACCCGACCCATGAAGGAGCAGAAAACTGGGGAGGCACAGGTGGTTTACGAGATGTCCACGGCAAAACCATCAGCGAAAAAGTGCCTTCGTCCACTAATTTTGTCGTATGGTGGGACGGAGATTTAACTCGTGAATTACTAGACAAAAATCGAATTGACAAATGGAATTGGCAAACTAACACAACCGATAACCTCCTGACAGAGAAAGGAGTAACTACTAACAATGGTAGCAAAGCAACGCCTTGCCTCAGTGCCGATTTATTGGGCGATTGGCGTGAAGAAGTCATCTGGCGAAGTAGCGACAATAAGGAACTACGGATTT
>JBMLRK010000327.1:0-1173 GCA_049241065.1 Spirosomataceae bacterium | reverse complement strand
TAAAGCGTTTTGCCATCGGGTGCTAAAAAGGGCGTTGTTTCGGTATCACCCGTATTAATGTCATCGCCCAAATTCATCGGTTCAGACCATGTGCCGTCTTTTTCTAGAAAAGAAGCATAGACATCGTCTTCGTCAGAGTTCTTTTTTTCTGAAAAAGCCATCAATAAAACCTTTCCATCACTTGACAAAAAGCCATATTCATTTTTACCTTTACTCAATCGTTCGTATTTGGGTATGTCAATTTTTTGAGGGATTCCCCAACCATTTTCTGTTTTTTTAGCAATCGAAAAACCTCTTGTTTCATATTGTCCATTGAGATAAGCCCCTTTAACCAACATCGTTTGTCCGTCGGGAGAAATACTCAAAATCGTATTATATTGGTCACGGTTTAGGGATTCGGGCATTCTTCTTGCCGTTGTCCAAGCCCCCATGGTACTTTCCGAAAACCAAATATCTTGCGAACCAGCTATTTGTTCTGTCCCCAATACACCATATTTATTTTGAGGATGGTTTTTTCTTCCAAAATACAAAGTACGTCCATCAGGAGCCATCACAGGGTTGAGTTCAGAATATTCTGAATTGACAGCCGAGCCAATATTTTCTGGTTTATTTTGAGCTAGTGAAGTCACATTGCCCAAAAAAAAGGCACATCCGAGGAAGAATAAAGGGTTTTTCATCTGATTATGATGTTCAGTTATGTTTAAATGGTATCAGATGGAACGCCCTAATTATTCCTCTGTGTGTCAAAGTTATTTGCCATGGGCGTTTCATGATAAAATAGTGATAAGTAGTGCAAGAGCAGGAGTCTATAAAAGTTCTTTTAAAATTGATAGCGTGCGACATAACTTATTAGAATTTCAATCCGCAAAAACCTTACAGGTTTTCAAAACCTATAAGGTTTCGTTCTAATAAGTTCTGTCGCAGTCTATATAGACATAAAATTCTTACACGAATGTACTATGTATTTTTTATAGAACCGATGCTTGTTTACAGGCGATTAACTGTTTTGGGAAAACGAAAAAGGATGAAAAAGATTGTACAGGACTAATTTGGGATTATGAATTAGTAGTGTACGAAGGATTGAAAAATAGCATTCTCTGACCAATTTGGTAAAATCCTTTTTGACGATGGGCTAATACCCATCGCTAAGATATATCGCCCTTTCAGGGCTAA
>JBMLRK010000326.1:1134-2700 GCA_049241065.1 Spirosomataceae bacterium | reverse complement strand
GTACTGTTTTCAAGCAAGGAAAGCGAAGACTGCAATGCTTCTGAATAATTCGGAAGCATTGTGGCTTTTAGTCCACTCACATGCCTGAAAAACAAAAACATTGCTCCGATTAATCCTCGGTGAAGTAATTTATCTGTTTCCCTAAAATCAACCAAACCCAAGACTCCACCCTCCGCCAAATGCTGACATAAATTTGGGATAAAAACCGTCTTTAGGTAATGTGTTTCGTACAAATCAAAAACGAAAGGAACTAACATATAATCAAACTTTTCAGCCCTGCCAAGCACTGATTCATCTCCTAAACGAAAAGAAACCTGTCCCTTCCCTCCTGCTTTTTGCCAACGTTGTTGCGACAAAGTCAGCATTTTTTCAGACACCTCCACGTACACTACAGAAACCTTAGGTTTTAGTTCCACCAAACGAGTGAGTACCCAACCCGCTCCTCCGCCTAATATGAGAATATGCCCCTTTTCAGGAATTTGAACCAACAACGATTCTTGAGCCTTTTGTAGTTTTTGTTGAAAAACTATACGGACAAGGAAGTCGTAAAAGGGGGCGATGGTGTTGAAGGAGAAGTTATGGGGCATTGGTTAGTTTTTGAACTTTCATGAGTATAAAGAGGGAGCTAAATGACTCCCTCTTTATTTAAAAATAATACCAACTGATTTAGGGTTTTAAAGTCATGTTTTGTACCATAATATTCTCTAAAATGTACTAAAATTCTGTTTGACCAACTACCTCTATAATTGGGTGCTACACCTAAATTTTGTAGAGATTGGCTAATACTCACAAAAGTATCTTGTTGTATATCAGTCAACAAACCTTTTAAAATATTTAAATCGGTAGGGTTTAAATCTAATTGTGCAGGGTTGCTTTTATACGAATTAATCACATTCTCTTTAATTTTCGCTATCACCTTTTCACTCTCAGTACCCTTAACCAAGGGTTTCATCGCAACTGTTTCCTCTCCATTAAGTTCATGCAGAATACTAAAATGATTTAGATACGCTAACACTTTTCCATTCGTATCAATCTGGAAAGGAGATGCTATGCGTTTTACCTCCAGCCAAGTACTATTTTGGTGCTGCAAAGGCAAATGAGCTGTAAAAGAATTATGTTTGTTCAGAAAGGAAAGCTCTTGCTCCTCTACGTTGGCATTAATAATTACTTCCTGTGCATAAGAAGACAAGGTAGAGAGTTTACTTGGATGAATGATGGACAAATACCTTTCAAAGGTAAACGATTCATCAGGATACCCCAACCATTGTGCTACTCCGTGACAATGAACTACAGCCCTTTTCTCTAAATCTACCACAAAAAAGAAATGTTCGTAATCTAGTGTGGTCTTTAGTTTTTCTATTTCTCTTAACTGAGCATCTTCGCTGATTAAGTACTGATAAGTGACATTAGGAGGATATTGAGTATCTAAAAAAGTGGAAATTTGGTTAAGAAGATCTTGAATCATATTTAGGGAGTTTAATCGTAGTATCTAACAAATATACATATTTTGAGAACATTGTTCGCACGTATAAATAAAGATTTTAGGCTACTTTTATGACACTAAAC
>JBMLRK010000326.1:0-1124 GCA_049241065.1 Spirosomataceae bacterium | reverse complement strand
GTAAACTCAACACGCATTGCTATATGACCTCAATTTTACTACCTCTTTACCTTTTAATCGACGCTAAACGTAATATACAGATGCAATTTACGGACATCTTATTGCTACAAGGAGAAGAAAACTACACCTATTTTTTCTGCAAAAACCGTAAGCAACATCTCATGTCTAGGACACTCCAGTTCTTTGAGAAAGACCTCCTCAATCAAGGTTCCTATCGGCGTAAGGCTTTTTTAGAGCGATTGGGGACTTAATTTATTTCATGGTATGAAGAGCTATAAGGAAAATATAAAACTGAATTTAACTCCATATTTACCTCTGAGACACCATATTTAGTGGTACAATCTAACTAAACTATCAAATGAACAACTCTCAAAACCTCCTCAAAACTTTTTACTCGCTATTTTTCATTTTCCTTGTAGCTTACAGTCATGCCCAAACTTTTCCAATCACTCGTTACACCAGCCACGAAGGACTTGCCCAGATGCAGGTAGTGAGTACTCATCGAGATAGCAGAGGCTTTTTATGGGTGGGAACAAAGAATGGCTTGAACAAATACGACGGCACCAAGTTCGTCACCTATCGTCGTGCTGATGGAGATAGTATTGCTTCTAGCACAATAACCCAAATAATCGAAGATACCAAGGGTTCCCTTTGGTTAGTCACTTCTATGGGCATCAGTAAATACGATGGGGAGAAATTCACCTCATGGACGTATTTTGATAAAAAAGAAAGAGGTGGAATAGTCTATTTAGAAAACAATACCCCATTTTTCATTTCCGAACATAACAAATGGTATAAAATCATACAAAATAAGGTGGTACCATTACCCAACACGACCTTACCTCAAGATGAAGAAAAAATAATTGCTGTATTTAATGCAATGACCCAAAAGGCATACGCCCAAACTAAAAAAAATAATACTTTTTACCTTTACGAATACTCCAATAATCAGTTAAAGAGAGTTCAATCAAGTAGCCTGAATACGATAAAAATTTATCCCTACGGACAACTGGGCTATGTTGTTTTAAGACAATCTTTGAATGGTGATTATCATTATTATTTTCAAAAGGATATAAGGCATCCAGAAGAATTACTTCTCTCCGTAAAACCAACTGGCAAAATCA
>JBMLRK010000325.1:0-6549 GCA_049241065.1 Spirosomataceae bacterium | reverse complement strand
ACCCTCGGTGTCCCGTGGCTGAGTCTCCTGACCAGCCATCGTGCGACAGCAATTTCGTGTGATAATCTCACCGCTCTTAGACTTGTTAGTGCAACGCAAGTCGAAGTATAGATAAAAAGGATTTCTAATCCGCTTTTGCTGCTAAGGATGTTTGTACAGAGGTGGGTATCTTAACCCTCTGCTGATTAAAAATCAGTTACTAAATAGAACGAGATTACAAATCTTGTCCAGCTACCAGCTATATAGGCATGAAATTACGATATTGTTTTCTGTTTTTTGGATAATGCTAAGAAATTTTAAGGTGAATTTAAGCTGAGTTTAACTCCTACTTAAACTTGATGTAGTTACTTTGAGGTAAGATTACTGAGAACAACTAAATACATTAAAACAAGTAGCGTATCTTATTATCACTTTAACACTAACATTTAATAACTAAGATGGAAACAAATAATAATCAGGGCATTTTGAAAATTGCTATTGGTGTATTGATCGGTATTGTCGCATTGTTGAGCTACTTATTTATGGGAGCAAGAAACGATACGTTCGAGCTTCAAAAATCGGTTTCAGTGAAGGCGGAACAATTATCGAGTACGCAAATGAAGTTAGATTCGATTGCAAAATCATTGGACGAAAAAATCGCTGAAGTACAAAAGTTAGGTGGTGATGTTTCGGAATTAGAGAAAGTGAAAGCGTCATTAATCGAAGACAAGAAAAAGTTGAAGTCAGATTTAGGTTTTTCTGTTCAGAAATACGATGCTAAAATCAAAGAATACGAAGGTTTCTTAGTGGCAAAAGACGAAGATATTAAAAAGCTTCAAGAAGAAAACGGGACGTTGTTAGCTCGTACAAAAACTTTAGAAGAAGAGAAAGCACAGGTGTTAACAGAAAATACTGGTTTGAAAACGGAGAAAGAATCGTTAACGAAAACAGTTTCTGATTACACGGCTCAAAACGAAGACTTGAAACGTAAAGTGACAATGGCTTCTGCCATGAAAGCGATCAACGTACAAGTGGCTGCATTAGCTTCGAATGGTAAAGTACGTGAAGGTGGTTTATACAAAGCGTCGAAAGTGGATCGTGTTAAAATTTCATTTATCATGCCATCTAATCCAGTAGCTGAGAAAAATACGAAAGAAGTTTATGTACGTATTATGGATGCAACAGGTGCAGTCGTAAGTCAAGAAGGAACGTCTGGAACAGTTAAGTTCGACGGTAAAGAAATTGGATACACTACAAAAGAAGGTGTTCCTTTTGAAAATAATGACCAAAGAGTTGAGATTGTTTATGGCAAAGGTTCTCCTTACAAAGCAGGCAAATACGCAATCGAGTTATATTCTGAAGGATATAAAATCGGAAATGGTGCATTTGAAGTAAAATAGGCAGTTCGTCAATAAATAATAGATTGAAAAAGCGTAATGGAGAAATCTGTTACGCTTTTTGCTTTCAAGGACAACCAATAAAAAATCCCTGCTTTAGAGTATCTCAAGCAGGGATTTTTTATGGTTTGTATTTTTCTGAATTGTAAAGACTAGTCTTCTAATGCAGCAACACCTGGAAGCGTTTTACCTTCCATGTATTCTAACAATGCACCACCACCCGTTGAAACATAAGATACACGGTCGCCATAACCAGCGTTGTTTACAGCAGAAGCTGAGTCACCACCACCAATTAATGAGAACGCATCATTTTCTTCAGTTGCTTTCACTACCGCATCAGCAATTGCGTTTGTTCCGATAGCGAAGTTAGGGAATTCAAATACACCCATTGGGCCGTTCCAAAGAACTGTCTTAGAAGTTGCAATGATTTCGCTGAATAACTCAACTGATTTTGGACCGATGTCAAGACCTTCCCATCCATCAGGAATTTCGCCACGATTAACGATTTGACGATTTGCATCGTTAGAGAATTTGTCAGCACACATGTTATCTAATGGCATATAAATTTTAACGCCTTTAGCTGCTGCTTTTTCTAACAATGATTTCGCTAAATCTACTTTATCTGGCTCAGAGATAGATTTGCCGATTTTACCACCTTCTGCTAAGGAGAATGTGTAGGTCATACCGCCACCAATGATTAAGTTATCTACTTTATCAAGAAGACGTTCGATAATCATGATTTTATCTGAAACTTTAGAACCACCCATAATAGCCGTGAACGGACGTTCTGGAGCGTCTAATACTTTCTTCGCATTTTCTAATTCTGCCAACATTACATAACCACAAATACGGTCTGTAAAGAATTGACCAATAACCGCTGTTGAAGCGTGGGCACGGTGAGCTGTTCCGAAGGCATCATTTACCCAAACATCACCTAATTTTGATAATTTTTCAGCAAACTCAACATTTCCTTTTTCTTCTTCTTTGTAGAAACGAAGGTTTTCTAATAATAAGATTTCACCTGGTTGTAACGCTGCTGCTTGTTCTACCGCAGATGCACCGATACAGTCATCAGCAAATTTCACTGGACGGCCAAATACAATTGATAGTGGCGTAACCAAGTGTTTCAATGAATATTTTTCTGTTGGGCCATCTTTCGGTCTTCCTAAGTGAGACATCAAGATAACAGAACCACCGTCGTTAAGAATTTTAGTGATTGTTGGAATAGTAGCTTTGATACGAGTATCATCCGTAATTTCAAAACGCTCATTTAATGGCACATTGAAATCTACACGAACTAAAGCACGTTTGCCTGCAAAGTTGTAGGAATTGACGGTTTTCATTGTTTTTTGGAATTATGTTATAGGGAAATTGAATATAATTTATTGAATATTATGTAAAAAGGTATTTTGACCAAATTATATTAGGAGATAATCTAACGTTAAATAGTCGTGACATCTCTTTTTTTCAACATAACAAATATACATTTTTCGGATATAATTCACGAAAAAAGACTAGTATTTGAGTATTTATTCTTAAAAAATCAATAAAAAGTGCTATTTTTTAGTTCTTTTTTTCTATCAGTAAGATTTGCTTAGCTTGGCTAAAACGTACCTCCAGACCCTGCTCCACCAAAGTCCCCTCCACCGAAACCATCGTTGGTTTGGGATGGACGATTCTGGATGCTTTCTTGAACAAAATGTCCGATTACTAAATCTCTTATTTCCGTGTCCTTTTGCTTTTCTTCACGGTCAACCAAACCCCAACGAGGTTCTTTCAATTGGCGAATGAGCAATAAGGCTAAAAGGATTAATAATCCACCACTTAATGTTAAAGCCCATTCGATTGGTAGAACCGAATAATAGTGTCGGTAAGTCGCAATGGAACAAGCTAAGGTCAATGCTCCAATGCCTAACAAGAGGCGATTTCGTTGTTGAATACCTCCAAAAAGATAAAGAAATGGAATACTTAACGTAAAAAAGTAGAATAGGGGAGCAAGAGCAATTTCAGGAGAAGGAGTCGTGTAAATGTTATGTAAAAGAGCGTGACCTTCTCGAACAACGTAATAATTACCCCCAGAATAGAATAACAGAAACGTGATTACTTCAACGATGTCGAAGCATCTTTCATAATAAAAGCTATCTTTTCGTTTTTTTAATCTTCCTAGAATGCCGTACATCGTTGCCGCAAAAGCCATGATTAAAAAAGGTAGGTAGTCTAGTCCCCAAGTGTAATTTTTAAAGAAGGCGATAAAGGCGGCTGTGAAAAGTAGTAAGGTCATTCCGCCAACTAAAAAATCTCCGTAGCGGATTGTGGCAACTAACAACACACTTGCTAAAATGGTAAGCAAAGGAGCAGTACCAATACTTCCTTCAAGGGTATTTACAAGAGCAAAGCAACTAGCTAATAAGCAGGCATATAAAAGAGCATTGTCGATACCAACACTCACAAAGCGTTTTTTTCGGATAACATATTCTAAGGCACAGGCAAAGCAAATGGCAAGAATTATACTCAAAAACGTTAGAAAGCTTGACGTTGAGTTGTTAAAAGCTGGTGAAACAATTAAATAAATTAAAGAGCTGAAAAAGCAACAAGCAAGTTCTGTAAATAAGAATAACCCAATTTTAATGAAAAAATTAGGCTGATATAACGTTGCCGAGTGAGCTTGAAGTAATTCACTTGCTTTGCTTTCAGAAATTATCTTTTCTGTTTGCCAGATACGTATCGTTCGAGCGATGGCTCTCTGTTCGATTAAGTCGGATGGATAACCTTTCATTTTTATCGTATAGTGAAGTATGAGACAACCAAATTAGGCATCTAACGCTTCTTGCATAATGCGTTTAAGGTTTAACAAAAAGATGATAACGCCAATTCCTGATGTAATAAAATAAAGGGCGATAAACCACGTAGATAAGCCCGATGGTAAAGGTATGAACGACAGGCAGTAGGTAATGGCTATGTAGCTGTAAATAACCGCCATTAATAAGAATTGATACTCTTTATTTTGGCGTGCATACCAAACCGAAAAGACGCTCAAGCTGATAACGCCTACGAAGTAGAGAACCTCTCTGTCATAATTAAATAATCCCCAAAGCGTAGCAGTTAATGCAAGGTTTAACCCTAAAATTAGGTAGATGAATGCAAAGTGTTTTTTGTGATGAGTTTTATCGGAAAAAACGCCTATTGCCGCCAGTACTAAGCTATAAGCAATGGAAATAAGAATTAAATGGACGGATGAGATGTTATCTGTCCACCATACGGAAACAGGTGCAATTTTGATGCCTAACCACGAGGCTAATGCGGTAATGCCCATAGATAAGACTCCTCGATGGTCGAAGAAATAGGCTGCTGGTAAAAAAATAAGTGCTGGTAAAAGCGTAGCCAAATCATAATGTTCGCCGAATAATTTGTACTGATACTGAACGTAACCTTCGAGTATGAGAAACAACAAGGCGGATGCCAAAAGTGAAAAGTCTTCGAGTTTGCTTGCACGAACTTCGTCCCAAGAAAAGGGTTTTCGATGAACGAAGGCATAAGCAAATGTTCCTATGGTTGCTAAACCGATAAAAACTACAATAATTTGATGACCAATACTGTCAAGGTGCTGATAAACGAGCGTTCCTAGTCCAGCAGAAAGTAATAGTATTCCGAGATACAGTAAGAGTCGTAATTCATAGAAAAGTGAAAAAGGGCGACTTCTCAAATGAGAAGTCAATCGACTAGCCTCTTCTGCTGAAAAAAGGCCTTTTGATTGTAGTGATTGAATAACTTGCTCGGCAGACATAGTATAAAAAGATGATTGTCTGACAAGTTAAGAAAATTTAGGAGTTTTTTTTAAAAGACGACAGAAAAGGTGATAGTCAAGCATACTTCGACAAGAAAATTCTTCACGTATTAGTGGCTAGTTATAGCGACTTACGAAGTTCTTCCACTTTATCAGAAGATAAACCTGTAATGTCTGCGATTGTATCATTATCGAATCCCTTTAAGATGGATTTTTTAGCAATTTCTACCGTATTTTCTTCCCTGATTTTAAACTCAGCCTCTATTTGTAATGAAAAAAGTTCGCTTGCTTTCAAGTGGAGAGAGTCCAGATAACGATTATAACCATACTGGTCGTCTTTAGGAAGTCTCATAATATCTAAGACCTCACCAGCTTCTTTCAGCCCTTTGGCTTTAAATTCATCTTTTACTTCACTATTCTTCAAAAAGTAAATCCATTCATCTAACGTGTCTCTAGCAATGTCATTAAATTGATTCACTTTTAGGAGATAGTATTCTGGGAAAATATCTGCAATTTGTTGTTTTTGGAAAGTCTTTTTTTGATTAACCGAAAGGTTTAATAGGTCATCTTGGTGCAAGCCTCTAAAATCTGTTTTTCCCTTGTAGATATAATCCTGCCCTTGTCCTAAATCAAAATATACAATGTTTACCGATATTACTTTTTTAATCTCCGAGTATTTTTGACCTAATTTTAGATTTTCAGAAATACTTTTTGCTGTTCCAAAGGCCATTCTGTGAAAATAATCTATTTCGTAAGTACTCTGAATTTCAATAATAATAAGTTCATTTTTAGAGTTCTGAGTCAGAATATCAACTCGATTAAACTTTTCGTCCTCAAGTTCTTGATTACTTTCGGATTCCAACAATTGTTTAATTTGGATTGTATCAAATAAAAGTTCGCTCAAAAAACCCTCTAGTACAACAAAGTTTGCCTTATTTCTTAGAAGACGTTTAATTGCCCAGTCGAATCGAATTAGTTTTTTTGTCATAAGTGTTGAAATTAGCTAAACAAATTTACAAATTCCATTCAAATTATTTCAAGAATAGCAAATTTTAGTAGTACCTAAATTTTTCCGATAAGTGGAAGCATACACAAAAAAAACTCCCTTTTATTTTCATTCAGCCAAAAAAGTAGGACTTTTGAATAAATACTGAAATCACTCGTTCCAATGCCTGAAAAAATAGAGCTTGAACCCAAATATTACTTGGGCTATTTTCATTACTTACTCGGTTTTGTTGAAAAAAAATATGCTCATATTCTCAATGAGTCTGAAAATGCTTTTTTGTCGGATTTTGCTCAACTTTCAGAGAATGAGCAATGCCTGTATGTTCGTTTTTCTAATCGGAGGGCTTCATTTTTCAGAACGGATAAATTAAAATATGCTGAAAT
>JBMLRK010000324.1:9881-13544 GCA_049241065.1 Spirosomataceae bacterium | reverse complement strand
CTCGTCGTTCCTTCCTCAAATCTTCCGTCATGGCAGGCGGTGGATTACTATTGAGTTTCAGTTGGTTTGCGAATGCGAAAGCAGCCGAAAAGATGGAATCTCTAAATTTGCTCGAACAAGGCAGCGAACTGACGGGTTATATCAAAATTACGCCTGATAATACCATCAAAATAATATGTCCGAATCCAGAATTCGGGCAAAACGTCATGACTTCATTACCCATGATGATTGCCGAAGAGTTGGATGCCGATTGGAAAAATGTGGTGGTAGAAATGGGTACGCACGACAATGTGAAATATGGCCCACAGTTTACAGGAGGAAGTAATTCGGTGAGAATGTACTGGAAACCCTTGAGAAATGCAGGGGCTTCTGCAAGGTTAATGCTCATCGAAGCCGCCGCTCAAACGTGGGGTGTTTCTGCCACTGAAATTACTACCAAAGCAGGTGTGTTAAGTCATTCAAGTGGAAAGTCGGCTACTTATGGCGAAATGGCGAGTAAAGCCGCTACCATGACTGTTCCTAAAGACGTAAAACTAAAAGCTCCCAAAGATTTTTCGATTGTAAGTAAGTCTAAGAAAAATACCGAAGGATTAAAGGTCGTTACGGGTAAACCGCTTTTCGGAATAGATTATAAAGTTGACGGAATGTTAATTGCAATGATTCAGCATCCACCAGCTTTTGGTATGAAATTAAAATCCTTTGATGCTACTGTTGCTAAAAAAATGCCGGGAATCAAAGACATTTTTAGCTTTAAATTATACGACGACGGCTTTGAACAAGCAGGTTTTGACACTCGTACGTTCAATGAAATGATTGCCATTGTGGGTAAATCTACATGGGAAGTGATGAATGCTCGCAAGAAACTAAAAATTCAGTGGGAGCCTACGGGTGAAACGAAAGAGACAATCAATGGTTTTGGAGGTAGAAAGACCGTTAATACGACTCCTGCTAGGTTGGAAACTACGAGTACGCAATTGGAGATGATGGCTGAATTTGCCAAGAAACCAGCTAAAGAATTAAGAAAGGATGGTGACCCCGAAACGGCTTTCAAAAATGCAGCTTTGGTAATTGAACGGACGTATAATGCTCCCTTCTTGGCACACAACACGATGGAGCCAATGAATTTCTTTGCTCATGTTTCGGAAGATAAAGCCTTGGTTGCTGGGCCATTGCAAGCACCAGGTTGGATGGAACCTACGCTTGCCAAAATCTTAAACTTGCCTGCTGATAAAATCGAAATTCAGATGACTCGTATGGGTGGTGGTTTTGGTCGTAGAGCGTATGGGCAATACGTGTATGAAGCCGCTCGCATCTCTCAGCGATTGAAAGCTCCCATCAAGTTAATTTATACTCGTGAAGACGACATGACTTACGGAATTTATCGCCCAATGTACACGGCTACGTATCGTGCAGCCTTGGATGCCAATAAAAACCTGATTGCATTTCACGTAAAAGGCGGAGGTATTCCTGAACATCCTGTACATGCCAATCGTTTTCCTGCTGGAGCGGTGGATAATTACTTGGCAGAAGGTTGGGAGATTCCTTCCAATATTACCATCGGAGCATTTAGAGCTCCACGTTCTAATTTTAACGCAGCCGCAGAACAGTCGTTTTTGGACGAAGTTGCCGAAGCAATGGGCAAAGACCCAATCGCTTTCCGCTTAGATTTATTGAAACGTGCCAAAGAAAATCCAGTTGGTAAAAATAACGAGTACGATGCAAGTCGATATATTGGCGTGTTGGAATTATTAAAAGAAAAATCGGGCTGGGGTAAACCAGAACATAGTGGCAAAAAACGAGGTGTTGCTGCTTATTTCTGTCATAATTCTTATGCTGGACACGTGGTAGATATGGTTGTGCGTAACGGAGAACCTTATGTAGAGCATGTAACCAGTGCCATTGATTGTGGGGTAGTTGTCAACCCAGATGCGGCAACGAATATGGTACAAGGTGCTGTCGTAGATGGAATTGGTAATGCTTTTTATGGGGCATTAACGCACAAAAACGGCATGGCAGAACAAAGTAATTTTAATAATTACCGCATTATTCGCCATAACGAAGCTCCTAAGGCGATTGATGTTCATTTTGTTCAGAACGAAATAGATCCAACAGGATTGGGCGAACCTCCGTTTCCTCCAGTCTTCGGAGCGGTGGCAAATGCCTTGTATAAAACAACGGGTAAACGCTATTACAATCAGCCCTTTACGTCTGAGCAACCCAAAAGTTAAGGGGTTAACGAGTTTTAACTCGTTGAGTGGTAAGTATAAAGACACATTTATGTTAAGAATGTAGTAAACATAAGTAATTGATTATCAAATTATAAATAACTATGTTTTCTATGTACATATACGGTTAAATATGTCGAGGTACTTAAATGAGTTTTAACTCGTTGAAATTAAAATGATAAGCATACGGGTAACTCTCGTAGCTTATCATTGATAAACAGTTTTTAGCTTTAAAAGCATGAGATACGAATTACGGAAAATCATAACCGCCTATCAACAACTAAATTTCACAGAACGTAAAGTTGCTTTGGCTACTGTTGTAAAACTGCATGGTTCGGGCTATCGTCGTCCTGGTGCAAAAATGTTAATTGTCGATAATGGTACTTGGATAGGAGCGGTTAGTGGTGGTTGTTTAGAAGGAGATGTACTTCGGAAAGCTCGTCAGGTAATGCTTGATTTAATCCCCCGTATTGTGGTTTATGATACGATGGACGATGCCGAAAATGCCTTTGGATTGGGCTTAGGATGTAATGGAATTATTGAAATATTGATAGAACCCCTTCAACATCAAAGCCCAACCAATCTGATAGAATTATTGGCGAAGCTGGTTAACGATACTAAACCGATTACGTATGCAACCGTCATTGCTTCGGAGTCTGACTTGATACCTATCGGAAAACGATTTGCTGTTACGGAGGAGATGGAATCGTTTTTTGAACGAAAACAACTAGAAGAGGCGGCGACTCGACAATCGAGTATTTTAACACTGGATGATTATACCTTGTTTGTGGAAGTCATTCAGCCCGATATTGAATTGGTAATTTTTGGAGCTGGTTACGATGCTCTGCCCTTGGTAAGTCTTGGTAAACAAGTAGGTTTTCAAGTGACTGTTACCGACGAATGTATTGCCCATATTACGCCCAAACGCTTTCATGAAGCAAGCTGTTTAATTTATAGTAAAAAAGAGGAGTTCTCAGATAAATTACCTGTAACGAAGTATTCAGCGGCAATTTTACTTTCGCATAGCTATTATTATGACAAAGAAGCTCTTGCCTATTTGTTGACAACCGATGTGGGCTATATTGGTATTCTTGGCCCTAAAAAAAGGGGACAAAAAATGATAGACGAATTAGCGATTACGGATGAAAAACAGTTAGCAAAAATTCATTATCCTGTGGGTCTTGATATTGGAGCCGAAACACCCGAAGAAGTCGCTTTATCAATTGTCGCAGAAGTAAAAGCCTTTTTCTCAAAACGTAAAGGCGGAAAATTGAGTTACCGAGACGCAGGTATTCATTAAAGAAGTTGGTTCTTTTCTACCGCTGAGTTTCACAGAGAATCACCAAGTTCCACAGAGAAAAAAAACTTTGTGAATCTCCGAGGAATAGTTTCTTCTACCGCTGAGTTTCACAGAGAACCACCAAGTTCCACAGAGAAA
>JBMLRK010000324.1:0-9781 GCA_049241065.1 Spirosomataceae bacterium | reverse complement strand
TGCTACTCTGCGAACCTCAGTGGAATAGTTCCTTCCACAGAGAAAGTCCTTATAAATCTTTTTATAGCCATATACTCCTAACTAAGAAGAATTTTTCAATCTCCCTAAATCCAATCGTCAATCCTTCCCGTAGATATGAGCAGAACAGAAAAAAACGCTCAGTATCATGAACACGCTACAACGAATTTCAAGAACTATTTTAATAACTTTTGTTAGTCTATTTGTCGTATTTTTTATTTACGCTAATTTAGAAGAACCCTCGTTGGCTGACCGCCTGAAACTAGAACCCATTTCATTGGCTGTATTTAATGTAAGCAACACGATGTCGTCGCAAGACAGTGCAAGTTTGGCTACTAAGCTCAGTACAGTTGAAGGTATCACCGCTGCTACGGTCAATCGTTCCACAGCTACCGTTAGTGCAACGTATCATCCAACAGCAACTTCGGAAGCCGCAATTCGTATGATTTTAGAAAATCAGCACCTTGCCCCAGAAAAAATCGAGTTCTCAAAATTTGATGGCCCAAAATGTCCTATTCCAATGGGTTATATCGACTTTTTTACCGATATGAAAAAAGCCTTATGTGTTAGATGACACTATAACATATTGATTACTAGATACTTTCCTTATTAATTACCTGTGAGGGTGAACTTCCCTAATTGCCCTCATTTTTTCCCTTTTTGCCCGTTTTGATCCATAAAAAGACCTCATTTTATACAGTAATCGGGCGGCTGTATAGGTGAAAGACAAAATTAGTATTAACAAATTACTACGATGAAAAGAACAATGAAGATTGGAGCAGCACTCTTGCTTGCAGGAGTTGCCGTGTTAAGCTCGTGCAAAAAAGATGAGGATGCAACTGCTACCCCTACGCAATCGCTTTACGTTCGTCTTGGTGGAAATGCTGCTATCTCAGCCGTAATAGACCAATTTATTACGAATGTTGCTGGTGATGCTCGCATCAATGCCTTTTTTGCAGATGCAGCTGGAGATCCTGCACGTTTAACAAAATTACGTAACAATTTGATCAATCAGATTGGGATGGCTACAGGTGGTGCAGAAAAGTACACAGGTTTAGATATGAAAACTTCTCACAAAAACATGGGAGTTGAAGAATCTCACTTTAATGCTCTTGTGGAAGATTTAGTATTGGCTTTAGATAAGTTTAAAGTTCCAACTACTGAAAAAACAGAATTATTGACTGCTTTGGCTGCTATGAAACCAGATATTGTTGAAGGCCCTGTAAAATTATATACTCGCTTAGGTGAGAATGCAGGTATTACAACGGTAATTGATGATTTTATTGGAAAGGTAGCAGCAGATGCTCGTATCAATAAATTCTTTGCAGCAGCAGCAGCAGATCCAGCTAGATTGAACAAATTAAAAGTAAATTTAGTTAATCAAGTAGGTCAAGCTTCAGGTGGAACTGAAAAGTACACAGGTTTAGATATGAAGACAGCTCACAAAGGAATGAATATTAACGATGCTCAATTCAATGCTTTAGTAGAGGATTTATCAGCTTCATTGGTGAAATACAACGTACAGTCGAAAGCTAAAATTGAATTACTAACCGCTTTGGGTGGTATGAGAGCTGACATTGTAGGTCAATAAGTTCTATTTTGCTCCGTACCGAATTGGCTAATAGGTACGGAGCAAAGTAAAATCATCTCTTTCTACGACAAGAATCATCTTTACTTCGTCATTTTCATCGTAAATCGCATACAGTTTTCGGGTATTTCTAAACGTCAACGTCATTAACCAAGCAAAAAGCAGTTGAAATCCTAACGTAACTGTTTTGTTGTTAATACGTAATTCCGTGCAGCAATCGCTCGTTTGTATTAATTCGATTTAGGCTACAAGGCTACCACACATTTTAGGCATAAAAACACTCATTCAAGCTTATATCATTAACGTTATGACTACATGGTACTAATTCTTTGAAATTGTAAAATTCTAAGATTTGTTAATGGAATTTTATTTTTTGTTTATATTGATTCTAAATTAGAATTCATTAATAAAATTAGAGAAAAAGTCAATCATTATTGCGTTATCATGTTGTAATTTTGTGTGAAGAATAGTAAAGGAAAGATGCAAAATCAATTCAAGGCACTAAGTTTGTCATACAAGTCAGCTCCTCTAGCGGTGAGAGAGCAAGTGGCTCTTAATGAAGACGAAATAAAGAATTTTTCTTTGAAAATCAGAGACTTATTCAATATCAATGAAACATTGATTGTTTCAACATGTAACCGCACCGAAGTATATTATGTCGCAGATGAAAATCATAATGCAGACATCATAAAATTATTGTTAATTGAAAAGGGAATTGTAGATAAAGGTGAATATTTTGGATATTTCGAGCAATTTAATCTACAGTTAGAGGCCATTCAACATCTATTTGAAGTGGCAACAGGTTTGCACTCAAAAGTAGTGGGTGACTTACAAATTCCTAATCAAGTAAAACAGTCGTATCAAATTGCGGCTGATTTGAACTTGGCGGGGCCTTTTCTACATCGTTTAATGCACACGACTTTCTTTGCAAATAAACGAGTGGCTCAAGAAACTTCTTTCCGTGATGGTGCAGCTTCTACTTCGTATGCAGCCGTGGCTCTTACAGAAGAGGTAACGCAGTTAATAGCCCTTCCAAAAATCTTGATTTTGGGCTTGGGTGAAATTGGAATAGATGTTTGCAAAAATATGGCAGAGAAAAAATGGGACATTACCGTGATGAACCGTACTCGTGCTAAAGCAGAACGCATTGCTCAAGGTCACGATTTTCGTGTGGCTGATTTTGCAGATTTAGAAGAAGAAATCAAAAGAGCAGATGTTATTATTTCATCTGTCCTAATCGATAAACCGCTAGTAACGAAAGAAATGGTTGCTAGAATGGAAATATTAACCTTCAAATATTTTATCGACTTATCTGTTCCAAGAAGTGTAGAAGATAATTTGGAAGAATTTGCGGGTGTATTAGTTTATAACATTGATACCCTACGTCAGCGTGCTGATGAAGCCTTACAAAGCCGTATTGATGCAATTCCTCATGTACGTGAAATTATCGCAGAGGCAATCGTTGGATTTGAAGATTGGTCGAAAGAAATGGTCGTTTCTCCTGCAATCAACAAATTGAAAAACGCTCTTGAACAAATTCGTAAAGAAGAGATGGCTCGTCATCTGAAAAATCTTTCACCAAGTGAATCAGAAAAATTGGAGAAAATTACGATGGGAATTGTTCAAAAAATCATGAAATTACCTGTACTTCAATTGAAAGCAGCCTGTAAACGTGGAGAGGCAGAACAACTGGTGGATGTATTAACAGAATTATTTGATTTAGAAAAACAGCCAGAATATAGTCACTAAAAGTGCTATTGGTCAGCAATATAATTTTCAAACAAGCCTATGAGAAAAAATCTCATAGGCTTTTTTTTACGCTTTCAAGGACTATAAATGACCTCAATCCGATTAATACATCATAAGTGTATAATCCGATAGAAAAATCGTAATTTTATTCTTTATATCCGCCATTTATTCATTAATCAAAGTTTACATCAGCCAGAAGTCTGGGTTTATAAATGCTTATTCAGATGAAACGTAAAGTAGTTATTAATAGTCTTATATGCCACCTTCTTGTTTCGCTCTGTGCATTAGGACAAGAAACAGTGGTATTGACACCTACCTACTGGAATATGCCCGATCGTAATTTTTATGTGAAGGATGTGATTGACCAGACGGGTATCTCAAATGTTTTTTCGCAAGATAGTGTACGTTCCCTAAGGGTTACTTCTCCCAAGGGAAGTCAGCATTTGTCGTTCGTATTAAATGATTTTTTTTCGGAAGCGATGCCTCGTTGGGTTGGGCAAAAACCTGTGTATATTCGCATTAAGAACTTTCAGATTACAAAGTGGAAAGCTGGATTTACTAAAAAAGGGAAAATACAGCTATATATTGAGTTTTTGGCCATGAGCAAAGGGAAAATTCCTGTTAAGCTTTATGCTATTCAGAAAACACTTGCTTATAATGGAAGTAATCATGCTCAGAAATTATCCCTTTTATTAAGAGAAGTTACCGATCAATTTATGATTTCTCGTTGGGAACAAAGGTATCCTGTCAATTAGTTTGGTGTCAACTTAAAATCACTCGTATTGTGTTTATTAAAAAGCTAGTTCAACTTCTTGTAATCGTCTTGTTAATTGCAGGCGTTATTTTTATTTGGGAAAAACTAAGAGACGTTAAAAATCCTTTTACAAGTGACCATACGCCCGAAGTAACCAGTAATATTTTATTGGAAAAGATTACGGCTATGGGTAAACTGGAATTGGTGAAATATAATTTCAAGGATGTAGTGGAAAGTAAAATCCAGAAAGACTTATTGCCAGATGCGAAGGTGTTGCTAGTAGTGATGGGTGAAGCAACGGGCTGTATCGATTTGACTAAAATCAGGGTGGCAGATATTGAAAATGGAGTAGATAAACTGGTGGTTCATTTGCCAGAACCAGAAATATGTACGTTCAAAATAGATCATGCAAAATCGAAAGTTTATGACAGCCAATTTGCATTTATGGACGAAGCTGAATTGGTAGATCAAGCCTTTAAGAAAGCAGAAGTACAAGTGCAAAAATCAGCTCAAGAAATGGGTATTATTCAAGAAACAAAAGCGTCGGCTCAACAGATTTTGAAGCCATTTTTAGAGCAAATTTCAGGAAAACAAGTCGTATTAATGTACGGAATGCAAGACACTCCTCGTCGTCTGAAATAGCTTACAGAATAGAGCGGTTTGCGTGAATCAGGCAAACCGCTCTTGTTTTATCGAGAAATCAAGAAGCTAGAACGGGAAGCTGTTTCCCCTTCGCCTACCTGTAAAATGTACTTTCCAGAAGAAAAATGACTGACATCTACCCGTATTTGGGTGTTGCTAATTCGTTCTTGAGGAGGAACAATCACTTGCCCATTGATACTAATCAACGTAATAGTATGATTACTTTTCGCAAAAATATCAGCTTCTACAATCGTTTCTAACGAGGCAGGATTCGGATATATCAAGAGGTTATTAACCATTTCATTGCTCGTTGCTAAGACCGCATCTGCCCTGAAAATTGGTAATGGTGCAAAGGTCTTATCGAGTAACATGGTTTTCACCGCTGCTGTACTAGCCCCCATCCAATCCTGTAAAATAGCCGCATATACTTGACGGAAATCGTTTTGCAGAGCAATGTTGTTGTTAACCAAATTTTTCAAATCAGGGTTTTTACCAATCATTTGTTTTTTAACAGCATTGCCGAATACAAACAGGGGAGAAGCCCATCCATGATCGGTTCCGTATGTACCGTTCGAAATAGCACGTCTTCCAAATTCTGAAAAAGTCATTCCTGCTACTTTATCTTGTGTTCCTTGTGCTTTTAGGTCATCCATAAAAGCGGTTATTCCCTCTGAAACTTTTTGCATTAACAGCGCATGAGAACCAAGTGTGGGGTCACTTGTAGTAACTTGTGAAGCATGGGTATCAAAACCTCCGAGTGTCACATAGTAGATTTTCGTTTTAGAACCTCCGTGAATCAACCGAGCCACAATTTTTAATTGGTCGGCAAGGGCGTTGTTACTTGGGTAAGTAACCAAATTTTTTCCAGCTCCAGCCGCAGTTTTGAGTTGTCCCGCATAAGCAACAGAAGCTAATTGTTGTTGTCTTAAAAAAGCCGTGTATTTCCCTCCTACCGTATTGGGTAAAGAGCCGTCAATAATGGTTGCTTTAGTACCGATGATGTTATAAAAAGTATCTGGGTCTTGAATCGCCAGTGAACTACTTACAGAAGACGTATTGAAAACGGTAGAAGAAATTGACGAAATTTGAATAGCCAATGGGTCTGGATTATTCGTATTGGGGTAAGCATCTGGGAAATTAGGGAAGGTTTCTTCCACATAACGCCCCAGCCAACCCGAAGTTTCTAACTTGTCGGAATCAACTCCCGTAAACCAAATATCACTTGCTCTAAAGTGAGAAAAACTAGGATTGGGATACCCCGCAGCTTGTACGATAGATAATTTACCGTCATTAAACAAGCGTTGAAGCCCTATCATGGAAGGGTGTAAACCCGTTGCAGCATAGCCGTTTAGTGGTAATACTTTTTTTTCTGGAATGGCAATGTTTCCTCTAAAGCTACTGGCACTATAGGTACTATATTGGTCTAGTGGAATCACCATGTTGAGTCCATCATTTCCCCCATTTAATTGAATAACGACTAAAATACGATCGTTAGCATCTGCTAACGATTGCATAGCCTTCATAAATGGGGTTGTCGCTTGAGTATGAGCTTTTGCGGTATGACCGTCTAAAAGCAAAGGTAAAAAGAAAGCCGAGCTGGCATATTGGATAAAATTTCTACGTTTCATGATTTCTTGGAAAGGATAAAGGAACGACCTATGCTAATTGAAATTCTGCCAGACGGAACATATACGTATATAAGGCATCTAAGCGAGTTTTTACAGCCGTTTTATTGGCAGCAACCGTTGGACTTGCTACATATTTGTTCCATATCTCTGTCCACTCATAATAGGGTGACCCCGTCATTAATACCGTATCAACCAAGTACTTAATTTGGTCTGTCGTCAGAGCAAATGCAAATAAAGGACTTGCCAATTCTGTGACCATGGCGTAAGGGTCAGTAGGTGTTTTAGTTGCCGTCGCTAAGGCAATAGAATCGAAGGTCAATTTGAGCGAGGTGCTTCCTTTCACAAACGTATCGGTCAACTTTCCTCTCAAAGCGAGTGTTGTAGCATTAATCCAAATTTCATAAAAATCCGTATCGTAGTAAGGTCTCCAACCAAAAACGCTTGGTTGATCCAATACTTCCATTTGTTGTTCTTTTGCCCTAGCAAAGAAATAAGACGTTGCCGCATCAAAGGCCGTCATATCGGTTGTGGGCGAAGGAACTTGATAATTAATCAGGCGTAAAGTACCTACAATTAAGTCGAGTGGCGATTTAATTTGAGAACCTAAAAGCGTGGAGTCATAGAAATGTGTCGAACTAAATAAGGCTTGTAGTACTGGTTTTATCTCATAGTTTTTACGAAATATAGCAGCCAATGGTTCAATCACTTCATTTTCTATTTGCGTAGAAATGTCCGCTTGTACAAAATAGCGGTAAAACTTCCGAACGATAAACCGAGCCGTAGCAGGTTGTGCCAAAATCATGTTAATCAAATCGGCTAATTCATCGTCGCCAGCAATATCCGTCGAACGCCCTTTAATGACCGTATTTTGATAAAAAGAAGAAAATTGTTTATCTGTTTTGTCATGGCTGGAAACGGTAAAAAGAACACTGATGGCACTGGTTGTCGCATTGCGATACCCTACGGTTTTCCAGCCAGTAAGCGTTCTTGCAGCCGCTTTTACATCGTCTTCGTTGTAGTTGCCGAGTCCGATGGTGAATAATTCTTGTAACTCACGCCCATAATTTTCGTTTGATTTTGTAGCGGTGTTTAAATCGTTGTCTAAGTACTTTAACATAGCCAAGTCCTTCGTGACTTCAATCACAAAACTTCTAAAATTACCTAGTGCATATTTCCGCATCAATTGTAAATAGCGATACATAAAGCGAGCATCAGGTACTTCTACGTTAGTCGAAACAAAATGATTTTGCCAAAACAAGGTCATTTTTTCGGTAATGCTCGTTGGCTGATTAATCATTTGACCAATCCACCAATATTTTAACCGATTACGAGCTGTTCCATCTATCGTTCCTCTAGCAGTATCATCTACCCCAGGATACCCCCATGCTTTATCATGAAAAGTCGTTCCGTCTGCCATTGTTGGCGGATTCGGGTCGGCTTGAGCTGCCAAGAGTTGTGTTACAATGGTACTTGCTGTTTGTCCTGTCAAACTTTTTAGTTCGCTAGGTCGTCCCCCGAAGGTCGTTCTACGAAGTAGATGGGCTACTTCTAGCGTAGAGAGGGGTTTTGTGTATGTGTCTAATAAAGCCATAAAGCGATTGTTTTATTACAAGCTATGTATTAGACAAGTTTATGACTTAATAGTTTAATTTAATGGAGAAAAAGTTTGATTATTCTAAAGTATTTATCCTTTGTAAAGAACTTTGAAATTAATTTTTTTGTAAAAAAGCCTTAAATTCTTCAAAGTTAATGGCAGGAACAGGTGGAAATAGTTGTTCTATCTTTGTAAGGTTAAGTATATGTTTATCCTCTGTTACTAAAAAATCAGCACCAGCTCCCACGGCACAGTCAACGAATTTATTGTCTTCTGGATCACTTTCGACTAAGTTCCATTTGAATGAAGGTTCAAATCGCTCATGATTACTAGCCGCAAGAAGAATCGTTACCACATAATTGGCAGCGTTTACACTATATCTTCGTTCAATGAGTTCTGAATATTCTGAAAGAATCTCATTACTAAAAATCCACGTGAACTTTTGTTCGAGCCATGCGTCATATAACCACTTATATTGCCCATACTTAGGAATACTTTTTAAAAGCCCATTGGTATCAATAACACATCTCATTATTTAGTTCTAATTTTAGTAAGAAACTCAGTTCTATTATTTCCTATTTCATCTTGATTAATATCTTCGAGAGTCATATTTTTCTCCAATATGATACTGTCTAGTTCGTCTTGAAGTTTAGTGTTAAGAAAGTTAACTAAGTTTTTTCTTAGACTTTCTAAGTCAGACTCCGATAAGTCATGCTCAAACAAATTCAATAATAATAGTTGAGCATTAGAGAGCCTTTGTACGTGCTGGGTTTTCGCTGTCATGGCTATTTGATGATTAATTTTCCACTCAAATATATCAAAATTAGAGGAGTTTTCAACATGCTTCGCTTGATTTAAGAAATCTCTCATTATTGATGGAATAAAAAGACAAAGCCCTTTCTTTCGCTCCAAGAAAAGGCTTTGTCTCATACTAAAAAAAATTACTACTTATTCAAAATACGCTTGATGTCATTGGCTTGTGTTAGATATTCCTTGAATTTGTCATAACCATCTGCCAGCATTAAGCCTTTGAATTTCAGGAGGGTATTGATATATTCGTCCAACACGTCAAGGATGTTTTCTTGATTTTGTTTAAAAATCGGAATCCATGTTTCAGGATTTGATTTCGCCAAACGAACCGTCGATTCAAAACCTGTACTTGCCAAGTTGAAAATACTTTCTTCATCTTTTTCTTTTGCCAATACCGTAGATGCTAAGGCAAACGAACAGATATGTGAAATATGCGAAATGTAGGCGGTATGTACATCGTGGGCGGTAGATTCGAGGTAAATCAATCGCATTTTTAAGCCTTCTTGATACATTTTTTCGATACGTTCTACCAATTCAGGTTTGGATGCTTCTACATCGCAGAGTACGCAGTTTTTGTTATCGAACAAATGACGAATTGCTGCTTCTGGACCAGAAAATTCCGTTCCTGCCATGGGGTGAGTCGCCACGAAATTAGCCCGTTTCGGGTGGTCTTTTACCGAATCCACGACGAGCTTTTTGGTAGATCCTACCTCAATTACCACTTGATGGTCTTCCACTAGGTTCAATACTTCTGGCAATAAAGTCGTCAGAGCATTTACAGGAACAGCCAAAATAATAATATCTGATTGTTTAATGGCATCATTTAACAGGGCAATTTTATCGACAAGCTTTAATTCTAAAGCCTTAATAACGTGTTCAGTAGAATTGTCAACCCCAATAACGGTGTCGGCAAATCCATTTTCTTTTAAACTTAAAGCCATCGAACCACCGATAAGCCCTAATCCTACAACGGAAATAATCATATTTGTGTAAGTAAT
>JBMLRK010000323.1:0-3118 GCA_049241065.1 Spirosomataceae bacterium | reverse complement strand
AAGAAGAAGAAGAAGAAGAAGAAGAAGAAGAAGAAGAAGAGGAAGAAGAGGAAGAAGAGGAAGAAGAGGAAGAAGAGGAAGAAGAGGAAGAAGAAGAGAAATAAGCAATATTAAAATCGATTGGAGAGAATAGCGATAAATAATGCCTAAAATATTACATTTGCCGTATAATTAAGACTATCATGAGCAAGAAATTAATTCGATTTGATTGGGCAATCAAGAGACTTCTAAGAAACAAGGCAAACTTTGTTGTGTTAGAAGGCTTTTTGAGTGAACTACTTTTTGACTCGATAAAAATCGAACATATTTTAGAAAGCGAAAGTAACCAAGACGATTCAGAAGATAAATTTAATCGTGTTGATATATTAACACAAAATTCAAAAAATGAGTTAATCATCATTGAAATTCAGAGTACTTATGAAATAGATTACTTCCACCGAATGGTATATGGCGTTTCAAAAAGTATTTCTGAAAATTTGCAACTTGGGCAAAAGTATTCTAATATAAAAAAGGTTATCTCTGTTAATATCGTTTATTTTGACCTTGGACAAGGACAGGATTATATCTATAAAGGACAAACGGATTTTAAGGGTTTGCATCAAAAAGATACTTTAACGCTGTCAAGTAAGCAAAAAAATACGTTTAAGAAGGAAACTGTTTCGGATATTTTCCCAGAATATTATTTGTTAAAAGTAAACCAGTTTGACGATGTAGCTCACGATACGTTAGATGAATGGATTTACTTTTTGAAAAATAGCGAAGTCAAGGATGAGTTTAGAGCAAAAGGGCTTAGAGAAGCTGGTGAGGTACTTGATATTATGAGACTTCCTCAGCACGATCAATATGGATACAACCGTTACTTGGATTCACTCCATTTGAAAGCCAGTGAATTATTTTCCCTTCAGACTGAAGCAGAGTTTAAGGCAAAAGATGAGCGGACAATCGAAATCGCTAAAAATGGAATTTTGGCAGGTTTTGACGACGAAATAATTCATAAAATGACTCAATTATCATGGGAGGTAATTCAACAACTTCGAGAAAATTTTGAATAACCCCATCAAGCTCGTAGGAGATGTTATCCCCTACGAGCTTTTTTACTATTTCTCACGAAGGGCATCTCCTTCAAAAACAATCCCATCCCAACCATATTTGATAAAGTTACGGATATTGCCGTGATCTGTTCCTTCAGGGTTTTCTAAGACATCCACTCGGTAGTATGCCCCAAAACACGCAAGCGTTTGTGCTTGTGATAAGCCTTGTAATTTGGCAAAAGAGAACAATTTGCAAGAACCAGAATTCTGACCTGCCTCATTGACCGTTTCCCCATTTTTGAATTTCGTGGGCGTAAAAGTATAGTTGGAGTCAATCGTTGCGATGACTTCACTGAATTCTAGTTGTGTTGGATTGCTGTTAAGCTTTTCTAAAAAAAGTGCTATTGACATATAATGTATGCTTGGTTAAGCTACAAAATTAAGGCTTGTTTTTGATTTTGTAGCTTAACTAAGCAACCTTTCTACCTGCATTTGCATCTCTCTCATGTAACCTTTCTTCAAAATACAATTCCCAATGAGCAATTATTCTTTACCATTCATCCTTTGAGATAACCAATCAGGTAGTTTGTATTGCAAGGTAGTGGGTATTGTTGCTAATTTTGAATCGTAAAATTTAATAAACATCTAAGGATTGCACTTCCTCTCAATGTTAAACAATAATATGAAAAAACTCTTATCACTGTTGTTATTACTCATCACCTTTACAGGGATGGCACAAGTAAAAGGAAAAATATCGGCACAGGTAGTCGATAAAAATAATAAAATCGTTGAATTTCCGACGGCTGTTTTGTTGAAAGCAAAAGACAGTACGGTTGTAAAAGGAACATTTGGCGACCAAAATGGCTTACTAACACTTGATGGTATTGGAGCAGGCGAATATGTGTTGCGTATCACCCAGTTAGGCTATCAAAAATACGAAACGCCGAAGTTTATTATTTCGGAAGAAAATAACCGCATTGATTTCAAAACGATTCAAATGACGGAGGCTTCTAAGGTGTTAGGAGAAGTGACTGTAACTGCTCAAAAGCCTTTTATCGAACGTCAGGTAGATAAAACGGTGGTTAATGTAGAGAATAGCGTAGTCGCAGCGGGTTCTACGGCAATGGAAGTGTTGGAACGCTCGCCTGGGGTGATGGTCGATAAAGACGGTAATATTTCTATCCGTGGTAAACAAGGCGTAAAAGTAATGATTGACGGGAAAATCTCGTATTTGTCGGGACAAGATTTAGCGAATTTCCTGCGTAATATGTCGGCAGAACAACTCGCTCAGTTAGAAATTATGACGAACCCTTCCTCGAAATACGATGCCGCAGGAACAGCAGGGATTATCAATATCAAACTGAAAAAAAATGTCAATATCGGCTTGAATGGAACGGCAAGCGTAGGAGTAGGGCATGGAAAATATTTGCGTGATAACTCAAGTCTGAACCTCAATTACCGAAACAAGAAAATTAACCTATTTGGTAATTATAACTGGAACGAAAACAAACAAGAAAACACGAACGAGATTTACCGAAATTTCAAAGCAGAAGGAGAACGCTATTTGGCTCAAACGCTTCGTATTAGTAAAAGCCATAATCATTCGGTAAAAGTAGGGGCTGATTATTACCTCAATGCCAAAACAACCTTAGGAATTTTAGTAAACGGAAATACAGGAACTTGGGGAACAGACAATGCCTTGAACACCACATCTAAATTTGTCAACGAACAGGTAGTACAGTTGATTCCAACTACCAATACAGCAACGAATTTATGGAAAAATATCGCTACTAATTTTAACGTAAAACATACCTATGATTCAACGGGAAAAGAATTAACCTTGGATTTAGACTATGCCATTTACAACGACCAATCTGCCAATAGCTACCTGACTCAGTACTTTAACGGGGCTTTGTTGAATACAAAATTCCGTCCTGATTCAAGTATTAGTAATAATTCTAACTCAGATATTCAGCAATATTCCTTGAAATTGGACTATGTCTTACCTGTATCTAAAATCACTAAATGGGGTATGGGCGTAAAGGCGAGTTATGTAACGACAGGCAATGATTTACAGTTTTTTGGTA
>JBMLRK010000322.1:0-9502 GCA_049241065.1 Spirosomataceae bacterium | reverse complement strand
TTGAAAGTAGGCACTACTTCTTCAATTTATACGATTAACCTTACTACAGGTGCTGCAACGAAAGTTTCAGACTTACCAACATCTGTTCGTGCATTTACGTTAGGAACAGGTTTTTAGGTAATAATGTAAAATTTTGAATTCTAAATTTTGGATTTTATACGCTAGGTATGAAACCTTTAAGTTTTACATAATTTTGCACAATAATCAGATTCAAAAGCCCTTTGATTTGCGTCAGAGGGCTTTTATTTTTACTGAGAAATGAGTCCATTGCTAGTCCTGACACTCAATTCCTATAAATAAGCTGATATAGTCATTCCTTCTATTTTATAATGCGGAGGTAAGTGAATGAAGGTTTTCAAAGGGTCATATCCCCTATACAACATTTAATATCAGCAGTTTATACGATTTCATAAAAGAAATTTTATCTTTGGGAAGTAAATTCGCCCACATAGACTCAACCATATTCGTGTATGTATAAAGGACTGATACAGCTTTGCTATCGTAAAATCATCGACATAAGTTCTCATAAAGCTTGGGAAAGAAGTATTTTCGAGAAAACCTATCACCAATACTTCATGAATTCGTCCTTTTATAATCCGCAAGATAAGCACCGTACTTTCCAAGAAATCCTCGCTCATAATCCGCAAGCGGAGCAATTACACGCTATCGTTGGTACGGAAATTGAAGACTATTTAACCGAATTAAAAGATCAAATTCCAGACATCCATAATGCCTTAGGAAATACCTGTTTACCCTTCGAAGATTATTCGTTTGAAATTATTGATTCAAACAATAATAATAAAGAAGAACATCAAATTACCATTTATTTTTATAGCGAATTACTCACTTGGATTGACACCATTGATACGCACTTACTGATTGCGTATGGTGACCAACGAGAGGCCCTTGAACAGGGTGAAGAGGTAGCAACGGATATGATACCATTACACAAAATGCTCAGTATCTCTAGTTTTCAGAAATATTAGTCTGTAAGCCAAATGGATATTTCTGCACCCAGCAAAAGTATCTATTCAAAGCAAAAACGTTCAAGCATACTTATACGTACAAAATATAACTATTCTAATTTAGAATAAACACTAACAACGCTTTACTCATTGAAGGAATAGGTATAGGCTTATTAGACGCTGAGCTACAACATTTCGTCAACTAACTCAAAATAAGCTAACTAACTATGATTCAAAAATTTACTAAACACGATATAATTCAAAGAATAATTGACCGTTTAATCACTTTCTCCAAAAAATACCTGCCTACATCATAACAAAAATGTTATTTTCCCTATATTTGTAACGAAGAACACTAACGGATACAAAGTCTCTATTTTGACAAGACCTTACAAACGTTCTTATGCTGCAACGCAATTACCTGTATCCTATCTGCTGGCTATGCCCAGCCATGTCGCCTTCTGTAGTTATTAAATTTATATCCATAGAATACACAGCTTTCTACTATCGCTGTGCGTACTCATGAGTTTTCCAAAATATAAATATAACTAACACACAAAGATGAAAAAATTGTATTTCACACTCGCCTTTACCCTCGTTCTTGCTATCTTATCGTGGATGAGCATGAGCTAAACCAAACAAACATTCAGTAGGAGAGCAACATTACTCTCCTACTACCATTTTTTTAGATAGAAAACTCCCTTCCATTCGTATATCTATGCAAAGCCATTCGGGTTCTCTCGTTTGGCTTTTATTTTATTGTTTGGGTTCGTTCAATTCAATCACGTAGCCATCTGGGTCGGTTACATAAACTTGATACGCTCCATCAAAACGCTGTTGACGGTGGTATGCCACTCCTTTCTCTTTTAAAAAAGCTTCCACGGCATCGGCGGTATTTTTACCAATACTCAACGAGAAATGGGCTCCATTCTTATCGTTATTACTTACAGGGTCATTTCTTCCTAAAAGTAAATGTAACTCTTGTCCTGGGGCAATCTGAAACCAACGTCTGATAGCCATCAAATTATCGGGAACATCCACTGGTTTTAATCCCATAATTTCTCGATAAAAAGTAGCACTTACTTTTAAATCTTTCACAGCTAAACCTACGTGGTTATAACCTAAAATAGCAATTCCTGCCGTTGGGGTATTCTGAGCAACACCGCTTTGCTGTACACTACACCACAAAAGCGTAGCGATAAAAAAACTAAGTAATTTCATAACGATTGTTTCTAAAGGGTAAAAACTAAAGGTACTGAAAATTTAGAAAAAACAAATCCTCCTCAACTCCGACTAGTCTTCCGCTTTAGGAAATTCTTTTTTTATTTTTTTCATCCAACTACTACGGGTATTTCAAATGGATTGTGTCTTATAGATATAGATTGAACAATTTTAAGAATAAATTGATTAAATCATAGCTTATGAATACTGCACGATTAACTAAAGTTGAACCAGCATTAACGGAGTCTATCACGACCTTATTTCCTTTATCGAACGATGAAAGAAATGATACGGCTATTTTTCACGATGCTGAACTGCTTATCCGTAAAGCCTTTGAGCAAAACCCACAAAGGGGTTGCGAACTACTTTTTCGTCGCTATCATAAAGTGCTGTGTAGCCATGCTGTACGTTTTGTGTATTCCAAAGAACTTGCCGAGGATTTAGTAAGCGAAGTATTTTGTCGCTTTTGGAAGACAAAGGCGTATTTATCGGTAACGACTTCCTATCGCATGTACCTCTTTCGTTGTGTCCGTAACGAAGCCTATAATCACATCCGTTCGGAGTTTAAAGGATTAGAAGACATCACTGCGGCGGCCTACCAAGAGTCAGCCCAAGGACAACGTCCAGATAATATCACCCAATTTGAAGAAATCGTTCAGCAAGTAGAAGACCTCGTTTCTGCACTGCCGCCACAGTGCAGAAAAATCTTCTTGATGAATCGTTTTGAGGGGAAAAAATACCAAGAAATTGCCGACGAATTACAAATATCTCCTCGAACGGTAGAAGTACACATTAGTAAAGCCCTTGCTATTGTACGAAAGGGCTTGCAAGAGCATTGGTTGGTTAGTCTGCTATTATTGAGTAGTTATGACCTTTTCTCGTCTTAACAGCACCTTTAAAAATAAACCTATTACTAAACTCAAACAGCTAACGATCCCCAATTAATAGCATGAATACTTCTGTCAATAAAGAACTTTTATTTAACCATTTTGCAAGGAAAACCTCTCCGTTGCAACGCCAACTCATTGAAGAGTGGTTAAAAAATCCAGCATCCGAGGAATATTACTACGAATGGCTAGAAGAATGGGAACGCTATAATTTACAGTATTTACCCGAAACGGAAACGGCTTTAGAAGTGTATAAAAACTTCATGGATAGCACTGTACAAGAAGTTACAGAAGAAACACAGCTTCCAATATTGGCAGATAAAATGCCTTTACGCCTAGACTTCAAAAAGTATTGGATGATTGCCGCTTCGGTTGCTTGCCTGTTGGGGCTTATGACTTTTATTTTTCGGAATAACATTCAGTATCAATACTATACAACAGGAAAACAGCAACAGCAAAGTATTCTTTTACCCGATGGAAGTAAAGCTGAACTGAGTGAAAACTCATCGTTACGTGTACCTCGATGGGGCTTTGGAACACTCAGTAGAGAGGTCTTATTAGTAGGCGAAGCAAGTTTTTCTGTGAAACACACCAGCGACCACAAACGCTTTATTGTAAAATCGAGCAATCAGTTTGAAGTGGTGGTATTAGGAACAGAATTTTCGGTATGTGTACGTAACCAAGGTTCAAAAGTGGTATTGAAAAAAGGAAAAGTTCGCATTCAATATACAGAAGGTAACCAAGCCAAACAATTAATTATGAAACCAGGCGAATTAGTGAGCCTTGATATGGCAAATCATATTCAGAAAAAAGTAGTTGCCAGTCCGCCAAGCACGAGCGAAATCACAGGCAATCGCTTCGTATTCGATGAAACGACCTTACAAGAAGTGGGCTATTTACTAGAAGAAAATTATGGATTACAAGTAGAAATAAAAGGCGAAGAACTTGCTCAGCGAGTGTTGATGGGTTCGTTTAGAGCCGAAAATGTCGATGAATTACTCAAAACAATTTCAGAATTACTAAATATCAATGTGGTTCGACAAGGCAATCTTGTCATTCTTTCAGCGTATTAATAAATTTCAATCAGCTATGAAAAAACACATACTCAACGCTTCTAAAATAGGGTTGATGGTTACGCTATTGCTTTCTGCAAAGCAACCAAGTTGGTCACAGGCTTTTGCTTCCACCAAAAGCATTCAACATTATACGAGTCAACAAAACTCCAGTTCTCTTAAATTGACCGAAGCACTACAAGAATTAAAGAACATACATGGTATTGAAATTATGTATGAACTAAAAACGGTTGATCGCTTTTCGGTAAAGGCAAATGCTTACTCGGTGGGTAAAAATGCGTCTCAAAGTTTAGCAAATTTGCTTACACCCTTTGGTTTAAGTTACAAGAAAATCAATAAAACATCGTTCGTCGTTTTTGATGAAAAATCGAGCAAAGAGAGGGCTGAACAGGCAAGTCGATTTCCAGAAAACACCAATATCGTCAGAGAAAACACCGCCATCGCTAGTCCAAAAAATGTGGCTTCCGATATACCTGTGGTGGAAAAAAATATCGTCACTACTGTAATCGAACAAAGTGTTTCGGGAAAAGTAAGCGATGAAAAAGGGAATCCGTTAGCAGGCGTTAACGTCACCATCAAAGGCACGAGTAAAGGAACAATTACCGATAATTCGGGACAATTTCGCTTGGCAATTCCTGACGAAAAAAGCGTTCTTGTATTCAGTTATGTAGGCTACAACAAACAAGAAATCGCTATCGGAAAACGCTCTGTCGTAAACGTTGCCTTAACCATCGACCAAAAATCCTTGGAAGAGGTCATCGTGGTGGGTTATGGTACACAAAGTAAACGTGCCGTTTCGGGTGCGGTGTCTTCGGTTGCTTTCAAACAATTCCAAGACCGTTCGTTTAGCAACGTTACACAAGCCTTAGCAGGACAAATTGCGGGGGTAAATATTTCTCAAGCACAGGGAGCACCAGGGGTATCTCCTATCATCCGTATTCGTGGGGTAAGCTCTATTACGGCAGGAACAAACCCTCTATTTGTAGTGGATGGCGTTCCTCTGGAAAACTTTAACCTCAACATGGTGAACCCACAAGATATTGAATCGGTAGAGGTACTGAAAGATGCGTCGTCGGCAGCTATTTACGGTTCTCGTGGGGCAAATGGGGTTATTATTGTTACAACCAAATTGGGAAAACCAGGCAAAACAACTTTCAATATTGGCTACGAATCGGGAATGCAAAGCGTAGAACGCCGTGTAAAAATGATGGATGCCCAACAGTGGATTGATTACTATATCGACGCTCATAACAATGCGTGGGTAGATTTAAATCCTGCTAAAAATAAGGCGACAGACCCGAACAGTGCTCGTACTTCGACCTACCGAATTCCTGATGATTTCACGACGAATCCACAGCAGTTTGGCAAAGGGACAGACTGGCAAGATGTCATGTTTAGAGTTGCTCCTTCTCAAAACATTCAAGCTTCGGTTTCGGGTGGTACTGAAAAAACACAGTTTATGTTTTCGGGAGCTTACCTTAATCAAGATGCGGTGTTAGACGAAAATTTTTACAAACGTTTATCCATTCGCTCGAACATCAAGCATAAAGTAAGCGAACAATTAACGATTGGTTTAAACCTTGGAGCAACAAGCATTTTTGACCGCACAGACGGAACACAAGGGAAAAGCGATGTCGTAAGTTTAGCTTTACAAAGTGACCCCATTTTTCCGATTTATAATGAAAATGGCAATCTTGGCTACCGTGACCCCAATTCGGTTTGGAGCAAATACGTTGCCTATAATGATTTGAACTTATGGCATCCGTACTCGTTGACTCGTTATATTCATAAAGAAAACAAGACTTTTAATACCCTTGCAACGGGTTTTGCAGAACTGAAAATTATAGAAGGCTTAAAGTTCAAAACAAGTATCAATGCCAACTTGTACAATACTCGCTTGAATAGCTACCGTGTCAACAAACAAGGCTACGGCTATTCAGGAATTTTGGCAGCAGAAGGTTATTCGACAAGTGGTTATATGTTAAACTGGTTGAGTGAAAACACCCTTAACTATGAAAAAGCATTTGGCGAACATAATTTGGCGGTACTCATGGGTTATTCGGCTCAACATCAACGCAACGAGTTTGCGACCATTACCTCAGGAAGTTTCCCGAACGATTTAGTAGAAACGCTCAACGCTGGAGTCGTTTCAAACGGTTCGACCAATGCCTCTGAATGGGCCATGTTATCGTATTTGGCAAGAACACAGTACAATTACAAAAATCGCTATTTCTTAACCGCCGCTATTCGTCGTGATGGTAGCTCTCGTTTTGGTGGCAATACTCGTTGGGGTTATTTTCCATCGGTATCGGCTGCGTGGATGTTGTCTGACGAAACCTTTATGCAAAACGTTAAAGCCGTAAATAGTCTAAAAATTAGAGCGAGTTACGGGATGGCAGGAAATAACCAAATTCCGAACTACGGTTCAAAAAGTTTGTTAAACTCTTCTAACTATGTCACAGGTGGAACGCTTGCCCCTGGTCTATCCATTGGAAACATTGCGAATACCGATTTGAAATGGGAACGTACCACGCAAATGAACATTGGTTTTGACTTAAAAGCATTAGCCAATCGAATCAGTTTGTCGGGAGAGTATTACATTTCTACCACCAACGATATGCTCTTGAATGTGCCAGTACCTGATATTTCTGGTTTCTCGACACAGTTAACCAATATCGGACAAATGGAAAACAAAGGGATAGAGTTAAACCTTCATACCGAAAATTTAACAGGAAAAGTAACATGGAGTAGCGATTTAAACTTTAGTCAAAACCGTAATAAAGTATTACAACTAGGGCCAAGTAACGCTCCCATTTCTTATACCGACTTTGTGGTAACGGTAAAAACAGAAGTAGGACAACCGATTTCTAATTTCTATGGCTATGTTGTCGATGGTGTTTTCAAAAATCAAGCAGCCGTAGATGCTTACCCACATTATTCGACCACAAAACCTGGCGACCCTATCATTCGGGATGTAAACAACGATGGTAAAATTACCGTAGATGACCGTACGACACTTGGGAATTACCAGCCTGATTTTATGGCAGGTTTAACCAATACGTTTGCCTACAAAGGCTTCGATTTCTCGTTTATGTTTCAAGGAACATTCGGAGGCGAAATTGTTAATCAAAATTATCGCTATTCTGGTTTCTGGAACAACGGACGTAATATGTACGCAGGCGTTGCTAACCGTTGGCGTTCGGAAACTGACCCAGGCGACGGACAGCATTTTAGAGCTACGCTTGGACTTACAGGCTTACAAGACCAATTTCACAGTCTTTGGGTAGAAGATGCGTCCTTTGTTCGTCTAAAAAACATCCGTATGTCGTATAGCTTACCGAATAGTCTATTGGCAAAAACGCCTATCAAATCGGCTCGAATTTATGTCAATGCGGAGAACGTTTTCCTTTGGAGTCATTACACCAACTATGACCCAGAAAACACCACCTACAATGCCTCTACCTATTCGGGGGAAGCCAATGGCAATACTTCAAACGGCTTAAATGCGTCGGGGAACGCCCCTAACGGAGCTTTTGTAGGGGTAGATTATGGCTCGTATCCGATTCCGAGAGTGATTACCATCGGAGCAAAACTCGATTTTTAATCAATTCATGAAAACGAGGGAGTGTAAAAAGTCAAAAGTTTATGAGCGACCGTCGCTCGGGTTAAAGCTAAAAGTAGCCGTTTTACTGTTGCTAACTAATATTATTTGGTACAAAATGCTTTAAACTTTACACTTTTTACACACCTTCGAATTTTTTCAGTAAAAATATGTCCATCTCAAACGTTCAACAAAACGTTTTAAAATAGCTTATCACGATGAAAACATTCAGAAAACTCTTTCTACTTTTTGTTCTTAGTGGAATAGCCATGAGTTGTAGCGATTCGTTTTTGGAACTCAATCCAATTTCCAATGCTACCGCCGATAATTTCAAAAGTAAAGACGACTTCGACTTGGCGGTGAATGCCGCCTACACGTCGCTCTACACCATTTATCACCCAGAAGGGGCTGTTTCTTATGTAAACGAGCAAATGAGCGATAACGCCATTATGTTCAACATTTCAGGGATTCAAGCGGATAAGTGGCAATTCAAAGATTATAGCTTGATGACGACCAATACCATGGTTTATCAGTTTTGGCAAGACTATTACAAAGCGATTTTTAACACAAATATTGTCTTGAATAAAATCGAAACAGCGAGCCTAGATGCCACTTATAAAGACGATGTAAAAGCTCAAATGATGTTTTTAAGAGCCTTATATTATTTCCATTTGGTACAAATTTGGGGAGATGTTCCTTTGGTGACAACACCTATCACAGGCGATGAAGCATACAGCGTGTTGCGTTCACCAAAAGCTCAGGTTTATGATCAAATCAAGAAAGATTTACTGTTTGCAATTGACAAATTACCGCTTGCATCCACTATTACCAAATTGGGAAAAGCCTCAAAAGGGGCAGCACAAACGCTGTTGGGGAAAGTCTATTTAACCCAAGGCGATAAAACGGCTGCTGCTTCGGTCTTGAAAGAAGTATATGCAAGTAACCAATATGTGCTATTACCAACTTACGCAAGTCTTTGGGGGCCAACCGTTAAAAACACCAAAGAATCAATTTTTGAAATTCAGTACCTAGGCGGTTCTACCTCCGCACCGTATAGCCGTTATTACCAAACGTTTTATCCCAACAATAACTTCCTTGGGTTTTATGGTTCGGGGATGAATCAAGTAACCGACGATTTATACAACGAGTTTGAAGCCACAGACCCACGCAGAGACCAAAGTATTGCCTTAGGCTACAATAATGGGAATACCTTTATTGCCCAAAAATACCCTATCAAATGGACACATACCAGTGCGGTATTAGGCGGAGGTAACCCATTGTCAAACAACAACTTTATGGTTTTTCGCTATGCTGATGTACTCTTAATGCTTTCGGAGGCTACTGGCGACCCTGTTTATTTGAATCAGGTTAGAGCGAGAGCGGGCTTAGCTAAATTTGGTGAAACGGGCTATCCTACTAGTCTGTATTCAAGTTTAGATTTAGCCATCGAACACGAACGTCGTAGCGAATTAGCCATTGAATTCCACCGTTGGTTTGATTTAAAACGTACCAACAGAGCCATTTCTGTATTGACTCCCAAAGGAAAAGCAATTACAGCAGATAAATTGTTATTACCGATTCCGCAAATTGTCCGTTCGCAAAATCCAAACATTACTCAGAACGCTGGGTATAATTGATCTATGGACATGGAAGCTTCTATCAGTTGAAGGAGCTTCCATGTCTTTAATTACTGTTATTCTTTTTTGAAACCATTCTTACCTACTTTATCGCTTTTCTAGTATATTTCATCAAAAA
>JBMLRK010000321.1:0-1031 GCA_049241065.1 Spirosomataceae bacterium | reverse complement strand
TACACATTCATGAAAAAGTATAAACACCTCTTTTTACTCGTATTGCTGTTTCAACTAGTAGCCTTTGAAATGCTCAATGCACACCCCATGCCCAATTCGATGGTCGTGTTAAAAATCTATGAAAAAAACATTGCTGGAGAAATTCAAATACCGCTTAGTGAATTGCAATCGGCTATTGGAATGGGTGTAAATGACCATTCGGAACATCTTGTTGAACGTTTGGGAGATACCCTTAGAAGCTATTTGTTAACGCATATTCGCCCTAGAACCTTTGATGGAAAGCCGTGGACAGTAGCCCTCGGTGAAATGCGAGTACATGAAATAAAGAGCGTATTATCTGGTGTGTACAAAGAATTGGTTGTCGATTTTTCGATGAATCCACCGACTTCTTATGACCTTAGAAACTTCTATTTCGATTACGATGCTGTATTACATCAAGTGGCAAGCCATCGTATTTTGGTCTCCATTAAACAAGACTGGAAACAAGGAATCGTTGCGGAGGATAGTACCCTAAACGAAATCGGAGTCATTGAATTAGACGTTCCTACCAACACCATAAAGCCCTTTCAAGTGAGTTTGGAGCAAGGGAGTGCGTGGCGAGGTTTTAAGAGTATGGTCGTGTTAGGGATGAATCATATCAAAGAAGGATTAGATCACTTACTCTTTTTATTAGTTTTGTTATTGCCTGCTTTACAGTTGGTTCAAGATAACAAATGGACGGGTTTTGTAGGAGTGAAGAAAGGAGCATTCAACGTGCTTAAAATCGTAACAGCCTTTACAATAGGACATTCTATTACGCTTTTGTTAGGAGCTATTGGTTGGATTCGTTTACCTTCGCAACCTGTAGAAATTCTGATTGGCATCTCCATTTTAGTCTCCGCAATTCATGCTATCAAACCATTTTTTGCAGGAAAAGAAATGTATATTGCTGCGGGTTTTGGCTTGGTTCACGGTTTGGCTTTTGCTAGTACCTTAGCCGATTTATCGTTAGCTCCTACTGATTTTGCCTTGAGTATTCTGGGTTTCAATGT
>JBMLRK010000320.1:0-1944 GCA_049241065.1 Spirosomataceae bacterium | reverse complement strand
AAAACTCCATATTTCATGGATGATAGCACTTTCCTACTTTTATCAAGGGGCTTGCTTTAGTGCTTTGCACGATGATGTCAGAACTGAAAAAATGTTTAAAGCTTGTTTGGCGATTACAGAGCCAACTTATGTGCTAAATCCATTAAGTAGAGCTGCTTACGATGAATTAAAAGGATTCTATGTGGCTAAAAAAGACTTTAAAAGTGCTTATTTTTATGCAGATAAATATCGGAAATCGTTCGAATCATCACAAAACTCTAAAGTAGATAACGACATTCGTTCCTTTAAAGAAGACCAACTTATTGAACAACAACAAGCAGAACTAGCAAAGGTGAACTTACAGGGTAAATTAGCTCAAGCAGAACTAACTAATTTAAAGTTTCGACAACGTTTATACATTGTCTCTATTTTGTTCGGTATTGGCTTGCTGTGTATTTTGGCTTATGCCTATATCAGTCGTCAGCGTTACATGAAATTACAGGCGGCGGAGCTAGAGAAAAATCGCCGAATCGAATCACTAAATGCCTTGATTAATGGGCAAGAATTAGAACGTTTACGGATTTCACAAGAATTGCACGATGGCTTAGGAACGCTGTTGTCTCGGATTAAAATGCAGTTGGAATCAGACGATATTGTGGTAAGTCAAGCCAGTACGATGTTAGACGAAGCTTGTTCGGAAGTACGTACTATTTCGGGAAATTTACAGCCGAATACGTTAAAGGAATTTGGCTTGATCCAGGCTATTCAGGATCTTGTTTTACGACAGCACAGCATAAAACCCGCTATCATTTTTCAGTATTTTGGAGAAAATTTTGCCATCGCTTCTGATCACGAATTGATGATTTATCGCATTGTGCAAGAACTCCTGACCAATGCCCTAAAATACGCTCAGGCAAATGAAATATTGATGCAATTGGTCTTTAATGAGGAGGAAATTACCCTTACCGTAGAAGACGATGGAATTGGTTTCGATGAGCAACAGATTAGTGTAGAACGCAATGGGTGGAAAAATATTCGCTCACGAGTAGATTACCTAAAAGGAGTGGTGCATCTGCATTCACATCCAAACGAAGGAACGTCCGTTACCATTCAGTTTCTAAAAGAAATACTTGTTAAAACAGACAATGAAAGAACATTTTAAGCATTACCTCCAAAAGCAAATCGAACTGAGTGACGACCAGTTTGAACTGATTAGCCCTGAAGTTTTAGTGAAAACTATTAAAAAAGGAACAATCGTCATGCAACAAAACACGATTGACGATGCTACCTATTTTGTGACAAAAGGCTTGTTGAGAGCCTATACGATTGATGAACATGGCAAAGAACACATCATTCAATTTGCTCCAGAAAACTGGTGGTTGAACGATAAAAATAGCTTCTATTTTGGCGAACCGTCTTTGTTTTTTATTGAAGCCGTAGAAGATACCGAAGTCATTTATTTGACGAAACAATTTTTTGATACAGCCAATCATTTATTACCTTGTTTTGCTGCTTGGAACACCGTGATTTTACATAACTCGATTCGTTTTATGCAAAAGCGTATCAATCTTTTGTTAAGTGCTACGGCAGAAGCCCGTTATTTAGACTTTATGAAACTCTATCCTAACCTAATGTTTCGAGTACCGCAAACCATGATTGCTTCGTATTTGGGCATAACACCCGAATCGTTGAGCCGAGTAAGAAAGGCATTGGCAACAAAGCATGTATAAAAAACAGGATAAGAAAATTAACAGGAATCAATATATTTGAACTGAATTTTTAATCAATTTTTATGAAAAAATGCTTTGACGCTTAAATGTGTTTAGTTATTTGATACTTATTGGATTAAGAAATCAGACCTATTTGTTTTAAGAATTAAGTATTTAGTCAAACCTATAAGGTTTTGGTTTAAAAAATGATAGTAAGGAAGTTATAAGCTAAACCTTATAGGTTTTTATACCAACT
>JBMLRK010000319.1:0-2644 GCA_049241065.1 Spirosomataceae bacterium | reverse complement strand
AAACCCGTTCACCCCTCTTTGCCTCTTTGCCTATTCCCTCCTTGCCTCAATTACTTCAACTGATAAATCTCGGTAATTTCTTTTAGCTGGTTCAATGTTCTGCTTGGTTGCTTATACGGAGTTGGAACTGGCTTTTTAGCAAATTCTTGGAAATACAGCACACAACCATCACGCCAGTTAAGGGCTTCACGATGTTGCACAGCTAAACGTCCAGCTACGTCTGCAAACATGGCAGGGTCAACGTGTTTTTCCACGCTTTTCCATTGAGCTTGTAAGGCTTCCACTTCTTGAACACCTTGATAATATCGACCACTAAATTCATCCCAAAGGGTTTTTCCAGTGCTTAACTTTTTATCCCAAGCTACGTGATGAAACCACAACAAATAAGGCAATGGACATTTTTCGGCATCGCCCCACTCCTTTTGTACTTCGGGTGCATACAATCCCAAGGCATTGCTTCCTTTGGCAGTGCGGTCAAAGCCTAATCCGACAGAATCAGCACGGTGATAATACACGGCTGTCCAGTCTGGTCTTGCACTTTTTGATAGCCACGGTTCTGCTCCGAAGTGGATATTTTGTCCCATCACATGATGCAATCCTAAAGGGGTTGTAAAGTTCACATAGACTTCACGAGAGTTCATCAACATTGTTTGAATCGTCTTTACTGCTTGCGGTTCTTGGGTTAAGGTCATTTTAATCCATTCTGCGGCAATTTGTTCAGACGATAATTCATGATTCCATGCCAAACGCCCAAAAGCATACCAATTGGCTTGTGACATCAAATGCCCTGTCCAGTTTCTGTCTGAACCCGTATTTGCCACGCCTGCAATTGCCGACAACTCGTGATTATCCAAACTCCCGTCCACCACTTTCGCAACGGTAGAACCTTTGCCTCTGGCATAGGTATCGCTTTCCAAACACTCTTTAAACAAAGGTGCTTGATATACCAAGTTGGTAGAGAAGCCTAAATACTCTTGTGTCAACTGAAATTCCATTGCCAAAGGTGTTTTGGGCATTGCTCCAAAAAGCGGATGAAATGGCTCACGAGACTGAAAATCAATTGGCCCATTTTTGACCTGAACGATAACGTTTGAAGCAAATACTCCATCTAAGGGCTTAAAGTCCTTGTATGCCTCTTTAAAACGGTCTCCATTAGGGTCTGCGGCATAGACGAAGGCACGCCAAATAACAATTCCTTTGTGAGGAGCTAAAGCAGTCGCCAACATATTGGCTCCATCGGCATGTGTTCTGCCATATTCTTGTGGGCCAGGCTCTCCTTCTGAATTGGCTTTTACTAAAAATCCTCCAAAATCTGGAATCGTTTTATAAATCTCATCTGCTTTGTGTTGCCACCATGTTTTCACCTCTGCATCTAAAGGGTCAGACGTTTTTAATTTTCCTAAAATCTTGGGCGAAGCAAAGTTGATGGATAAATATACTTTTATTCCGTAAGGTCTAAATACCTTAGTTAGGGCGGCTACTTTCGATAAGTATTCTGCGGTCAAAAATCGTGCACTTGCATTCACGTTGTTCAAGACCACCGCATTGATACCTATGGAAGCATTGGCTCTAGCATAGTCCTGATAGCGAGCATCCACTACTTCTGGAAGTTCGTACCACTTCCAAAGCGACGAACCTGCATAACCTCGTTCAATTGTTCCCAGTGGATTATCCCAATGGTTCAACATCCGTAAACGTACTTTCGGTGAACTCTTAACAGGGCTAACAATGGAAGTGCCTGTTTGTAGCACTCTCAATAATTCAAAACTGCCGTACAAAACGCCAGAAGCACTTGCCGAAGAAATGACTAAATTTCCTTTTTCTGAATAAATCGCAAATCCGTCTTCGGCCAATCCCTTGGTTTGTGCGTCATTTGAAATCACCCGTAAAACGACTCCTCCAGTTTTTCCCTGAGTACTCATTTGAATTGGACAGCTATTACCAAGCAAGCCCTTCACTCCTGCTTGTAGCTCTTTTGAAGCCGTCGTGATGATTTCTCCTTGGGATTCTTGCACAATAAACTGGACTTGACGACTGTAGGTACTTCTCAGCTTTGCATCTTTGATTAAATCAAATTTTAACCAAAGACGATAACCGTCATCTGCTCGTGATGTCAAAGACACACACAACAGCAGGAACAAAAGTTTTAATTTCATGTATAAAAATTTTCTAGTGAATCAATCAGCTAATCCGTCAATGCTCTGGTAATTGCTAGTTCTAGCCCACGCAGCTCTGCAAGTCCTTTCAAACGTCCAATAGCCGAATAACCTGGATAGGCTTTTTTGTTCAAATCATCTAACATCTGATGCCCGTGATCTGGACGCATCGGCAATTGAGGCATTGCTTCTCCTGTTGCTTTACGTCGTTGCTCTTCTTCCACTAAGGCTTTTACGACTTCGTACATATCGACATCTCCTGTCAAGTGAGCTGCTTCATGGAAGTTCAGCGGGTTTTCTTCTCGTTTGGTAGCACGTAGGTGCACAAAATGAATACGATTGGCAAAACGACGTACCATTTGTGGTAAGTTATTATCTTCTCTCACCCCAAACGAACCTGTACAAAAAGTAAGTCCATTGGCAGGTACGTCACAGGCTGCCATTAGTTGAGCTACGTCATTTTCAGTACTCAATACACGTGGTAAACC
>JBMLRK010000318.1:0-9984 GCA_049241065.1 Spirosomataceae bacterium | reverse complement strand
TTGCGTTGATACACAGGCGAATGTGACAAAGCCAAATAGCTTGGTCTTGCTAAACTGTCTTTTTTTATTAGTTCTGATTGAAGAATGGCAACGTGTTTTTGTAAAGTTTTATTCTCGATATGTTGAACGACGTTAAAAATGAGTAAACCTGTAATGACCAAAGTGCTAATGGAATAGGTCAATAATTTTCCATAGCTTGCCCAAAATCCTGGGGCTTTTTGAAGGCTGATGTAGTTTAATACTTTTGCTACATCTCCATCGTCGTGTGGGAACTCGACGCTCTCTACTTTTCTACGGATAGCGTCATCAAACTTTTCAGTTTTCATCTTGTTTGGAAGTTTTTAACGCATACACTTGGTATAAATCTGGATAAGCTTGCTTAATCATTACTTGTAATTTTTGCCTAGCACTTCGCAGGTTTGATTTAGATGTACCCTCTTGTATGCCTAAAATTTCGCCTATTTCTCGGTGTGTATAGCCGTCAATTACATACATGGTAAATACGATTCGATAACCTGGTGGAAGTTGTTGAATTAGTTGAAGAATTTCCTCAGCAGAGATACGACTAATGATATTTTCATCTACATCAGCCACATTTAACCCCTCGGTCAAATCAGATTGAAGGGCGTACTTCTGATTCTTTCGATAAAAGTCGATGGCCGTGTTGACAAAAATTGTCCTTAACCAAGCCTTAAAAGGTTGTTTTTGGTCGAACTTTTGTAAGTTCTGAAATACCTTTAAAAACCCTTCATTCAATATTTCTTCGGCTTCCTGCTGGTTGGAAGTATATCTCGCACAGATACTTTTTGCATAACCCATAAAAATTTTGAGCATAGCTTCTTGTGCCTGATTGTTGTTTGACAAGCAGGAGGCTATGAGATCAGGAAGATTAGCTTCTGTATAGGATATTTTCTTTTTAAAAAACAAAGCTAATGGGGTTGAGTGTACGTATGTATGAACGTGCGATAATAACCATTACGCAGTACATTCGGAAATGGTGTGGTGAGAAAAAATAAAATAATTGACACACAACCTTTTACAGATGTCCAACGTAATAGCTTATGAGCTTGTGTTTGTCGCTTAGTACCCTGTGTAGGGTTATTTTGAGACATTACTTTTTGATACTCAACAAATTATCAGGATGAAAATTTTAATTATAGGCAACTGTCAAGTATATGGTTGTGGATTAACTGACGAAGAGGGTTTTGTAGAACAGTTCATAAAAAAGATTGTTCGAAATCATTTTTTTAAAGTACAAGTAACCACATTTATTGCCATTTCCCTCAAAGAATCGGTTGAACTGCTCATGACCCTAGAACCACAATTATACACCTATGATTTAATTATTTTACAATTGGCCAATGACGAATTGATGATGACAGAGTCGTTCAGAACAATTCTTCAAAAGGATAAAAGTCACTTTCTTGCTCCCAAAGACCAATGCTACCATGGGTTGAAAACATACGCCCCGAGTGACATTAATTATTTCCGTACGGCTTTGGCTGATAAATGTGGTATGCAGTATGTTGAAGCGAATAAGTTCGCTAATCTATTTACATTCAGTATGTTGAAAATCTTGTATCAGGTGGGTGCATTAACTAGATTAAGTGATATTCATCGCCAATGGAAGGTGATTTTACAATTACTGATGAGTGTTCGGTCAAAAGTAGTGGTGGTATCTCCGTTACCGAGTTTGAACAGACATACCCAATTGTTGCGAGTAGCAGGCAACCAGCTTGTTCTTGATACGTGTCAAGAAATGGAGTTTACAGCAATAGACTCCTTAAACCTACTAGAAACACATCCCTACTTTTTCTTGCCAGACGGCAATCATCTCAATGTATTAGGGCATAAAATGCTTGCCAACCGTTTATTTCAATTATACAGTAAAGGAAAAATGGTAGATAGGCCTTCTTTTATGTATCAATTCTCCGATAATTAGGTATTTCAATACTTCGTTTCTTAAATTGTATGATAAATCATTATTCTGCGTTTTTGTAAAAGATAATAAAAATCATCGTCAATTATGAAACCCTATTGTTAGAATGGGAGTTATCCTCTTTGAAGATGCAAGACTGTCCATCTCGAATATTTTGCGGTCAAATAAAAGAAATCTATTCTTGGGTTGAATAATGAATGCTTTGAGGATAAATTTGTAAATTCGCCAGTAGATAGCTCTTGCAACTCACGATTGCCTTATTTTTTATAACCGTATTTCTTCGAAATAGCACCATGTCACAAACAGTACAAATTGAGCCTTTATTACAGGAAGATCCGAGTCGCTTCGTATTATTTCCAATCAAACATAACGATATTTGGCAGTTCTATAAAAAGGCGGAAGCCTCTTTCTGGACAGCCGAGGAAATAGACTTGCAACAAGACTTAAACGATTGGGAACATCGCTTAAATGCGGATGAAAAGCATTTTATCTCGCACGTTTTGGCATTCTTTGCTGCTTCGGATGGTATTGTCAATGAAAACTTGGCTGTCAATTTCTTATCAGAAGTTCAATATGCGGAGGCAAAATGTTTCTATGGATTCCAGATTATGATGGAAAATATTCACTCAGAAACGTATTCGTTACTGATTGATACGTATATTAAAAATCCAGTAGAAAAAGATAAAATGTTGAATGCAATTGACCACATTCCTTGTGTAAAACGCAAGGCAGATTGGGCAATGCGTTGGATTGAAAACGGATCATTTGCAGAACGCTTAATCGCATTTGCTGCGGTAGAAGGAATTTTCTTCTCAGGCTCTTTCTGTTCAATCTTCTGGTTGAAAAAACGTGGTTTAATGCCAGGTTTATCCTTCTCAAATGAATTGATTTCAAGAGACGAAGGTTTACACTGTGACTTTGCTTGTTTGCTTTATACAGATCACATTGTCAACCAAATGCCAAAAGCAGATGTTACAAAAATCATTGTGGATGCAGTAACAATTGAGAAAGAATTCGTTACGGATGCCTTACCAGTATCATTAATCGGAATGAACTCTGATTTGATGTGTCAATACATCGAGTTTGTAGCTGACCGATTATTAGTATCCTTGAATTGTCAAAAAGTATATAATGCAACCAATCCATTCGATTTCATGGAAATGATTTCGTTACAAGGAAAAACTAACTTCTTCGAAAAACGTGTGGCGGAATACCAAAAATCAGGTGTGATGTCAGAGAAAGAAAGTATGTCATTCTCATTAGACGAAGATTTTTAAGATAAGTTCGGAAGAGTTGATGAGTTTAAAGTTTAGGAGTTCAAAAGAGTTGATGAGTTTAAAGTTGATGAGTTCAAACTTTACACTCCTAAACTCATCAACTCCTAAACTCATTAACTCCCAAAACTTTTTTATCCTGCCCAATTTTCTCTATCGAGGCTTCTATATTGAATGGCTTCCGCCAAATGTTCCATCCGTATATTTTCAGAACCTGCTAAGTCGGCTATAGTACGAGCAACCCGTAAAATACGGTCATACGCTCTTGCCGAAAGCTGTAAGCGTTCCATCGCCTTTTTTAATAAAGCCGTTCCTGCGGTATCTATCTGACATTCTTCTTTTACCATCTGCGAAGGCATCATTGCATTGGAGTGAATCGTAGGATTCTCTTTGAAACGCTCTGTCTGAATTTCCCTTGCTTTAATTACTCGTTCACGAATTTCCTCACTACTTTCCGTTTTGCGATTAGACGACAATTGCTCAAATTTTACGGGTGTTACTTCTACGTGCAAATCAATACGGTCGAGTAATGGTCCTGAAATTTTGTTCAAATATTTCTGCACTACCCCAGGGCCACAAGTACATTCTTTTTCTGGATGGTTATAATAGCCACAAGGACAAGGGTTCATACTGGCAATCAGCATGAAGTTAGAAGGAAATTCAACCGCCCATCTAGCTCTCGAAATTGCTACTTTTCGCTCTTCCAAAGGTTGACGCATTACCTCCAAAGCAGTACGTTTAAATTCGGGAAGTTCATCTAAAAATAAAACGCCATTATGAGCTAAGGAAATTTCGCCAGGTTGTGGATTACTTCCGCCCCCTACTAAGGCAGCATCTGAAATAGTATGATGGGGCGAACGATATGGACGAGTTGAAATCAAGGAAGTTTTAGTACCCAGTTTCCCTGCCACCGAATGAATTTTAGTCGTTTCTAAGGCTTCGTGTAGAGTTAGCGGAGGGAGAATCGACGGTAAGCGTTTGGCTAACATCGTCTTTCCTGCTCCTGGAGGTCCAATCATAATGGCATTATGCCCACCAGCCGCTGCGATTTCTAAGGCACGCTTGATATTTTCCTGCCCTTGTACATGAGAAAAATCGACATCATAATCGTTCTGTGAGTTAAAGAACAAATCACGAGTGTCGGTTACAACGGGTTCTATGACCAACGTACCTTTCAGAAAGTTGACAGCATCCTTGAGGTTATTCACCCCGATTACATCTAAATTATTTACAATAGATGCTTCGGACGTATTTTCAACAGGAAGAATAAACCCTTTGTATCCTTTTTTACGAGCTTCAATCGCAATCGGCAATACCCCTTTGATAGGGCGAAGTGTCCCGTCTAAGGCTAATTCGCCCATGATTACATATTCTTCTAAGGTTTTTAAATCTGCCTGAGCGGAGGCATGAATAATGCCTAATGCAATGGGCAAATCATAAGCAGAACCTTCTTTGCGTATGTCCGCTGGGGCAAGGTTAACGACCACTTTGGTTCTTGGGAAAAAAAAGCCCACCTGCTTAATGGCAGATTCTACACGATGTGCGGATTCTTTTACGGCACCGTCGGGCAACCCAACGATATAGAAATTTTGTCCTTGTCCTTCACTTACCTCTACAGTAATGATGGTAGCATCTACACCATGAACGGCACTGCCAAAGGTTTTAGCAAGCATAGTCGTATTATGTTATGAATTTTAGGTGAAACGGGGCATGATTTTGAACAATACCCGTGTATGACTTTATTTTATAAATGTTAATTTCTTAGTTTTTATGCTAAAAAACAAGCGATGAAATACGTACATTGGCTTCACTGACGGTCAATAAAACTTTTCTTCCACAAGGAATAGCCCAGTTTTGAGGCTCATGACCAACAGGAAACCCATAGCAAACAGGATAATGATAATCGGCTACGGCTTCTTGAATGATTTGATAGGCCGTTTTTCCGAAGGGGGTATCGTTATCTTTTAAGTCCGAAAACGAACCTACAACTAATCCCGCAAGGTTACTAAGTTTTCCTGCTCGTTTTAGCTGAATCATCATACGGTCGATACTGTATAGGTACTCGCCAACATCTTCCAAAAATAAAATTTTATCATTCGTATCTAGCTCCGAAGGACTTGCCAAGAGGTGATTAATGATAGCCAAGTTTCCACCAACGATGGGAGCTTCTACTTGCCCAAGTCTATTGAGTTCATGGCTGTCAACTTGATAGTTTAGTTCTTCTCCAAATAGTACTTTTCGGAGTGATTCTACACTTTCTTGTCCTCCATCTTGTAAAAATAATTTAGGCATTACTCCATGAATACTCTCAAAACCAAGCTGATAGATATGGCAGAGAACTGCCGTAATATCTGAGAAGCCAATTACCCATTTTGGATTATTGACAAACGAAGTGAAATCAATGGAATCTATAATTCGGGAACTTCCATAGCCACCTCTCACCGAAAAAATAGCTTTTACCGCTGGGTTATCAAGCATCTGTTGGAAATCATTTGCCCTAACTTGGTCGTTCCCTGCAAATTGGTTATAACTTGCTCCAACAGAATTTCCAATCAGTACCGCTACTTTCCAAACAGTAGTGAGATAGTTAATAGCTGGCTGAATATCAGCTAGGTTGACTTTACAGGCCAAGCCCACAATCGCTACAGTGTCGCCTTCTTTCAAATATGGAGGTATGATTGTTTTTTTCATTTCACTTCTTTCTGTTCATCTTCTTTTTCCATTTCTAATGACTGCTTATGTAGGAGCAGGTCACTCGCTAGGGGAGCTTCTTCAATGTCTGATAATTTGCTAATATCTAGTAATAACGTATTTTTACCAAATTCTTCTTTCACCATGGACGAAAATTTTGCCCCAAAAGCAATATCGTTGGCGTGATAAGATGCTCGTGAGTGAACCGTTTGATTGAAGGTGTCTTCCGTTGCTTTAATCAAAATTAAAAACTCGGCATTTCTCTGTTTTAAGTCCTCTAATGATAAACCAAAAATCGGACTATCTTCTGTGAGCGGATGTACTAAGGTCCAGTTTGCAGGAAAAAAGTTTACTTGGTTTCGTTCTAAATGTAAACGAACATATTTACGATTCGACTTTCCTGTTTTCGTAGTTTCTGTCAAGGCTAAATTTACTTCGACCGAAATATCAATCAACTGATTTGCTCTTTCATTGATGATTCGAAACATAAAAGCGGTAGTATCTAGGTAAGGAGCAATGACAGCAACGTTGGAGTATAAAATTCGAGCTACAGGTCTTGAAAACCTACCGTATAGTAGTCCCGTTATGAGGGCAAATGTTAATAAACCAATCAACGATTCGATGGCTGCAACAAAGCTCATCATCAAGCCCACGGGAGCAATTCGACCGTAACCAACCGTCGTTAAGGTTTGTGTAGAGAAGAAAAACGCATCCATAAAACGAAGCCAAGGAGTGGATAACTCAGCCCCATTTAACTTTTCGACTCCGATGATTTCGTAAAGAAAAGCGAAAAAGAAGTTGGTAATAGCAAAATAGAGACCAATTAAGGCAAAAAAACGCCCCCAAGAACAGGTGATTAAACGGTGGTAGATGTTTACTTTACTCCAAAACGAAACCCCTTCTCGTTGAATATTAAACGAACCATCCTTGTTGATGAGTCGATTGCTATCGTTACTTGCTTGCGAACCAAACCCTAATTCTCGTCTGTTTTCTTCTTCTCTTAGTAATCTGTTTTTCCTTTTGTTCATACGATTAAATTTTTGAGATAGAAACCTGTAGCTGTTGCACGTTAAAACGGACAATTTCTTATCTTTGTAAGATAGATAAAAAATGAAATGTATGAATGATGATTCTTCAAATAGTCATAATCATGTCTTCAAAGATAGAAATGCTTCAGTAAAACAAGCATAAGAATAGTACAAATAGTTCCGATGTCGCAAATTTATACTCTTTCACGATGAAACGTTTTTCTCTTGTATTAATTAGTGTTTTAATCACTTCGTTTACGCATACCTATGCCCAAGCCATTACTACAGACGACTCCAAAATCAATTGGATGACCCTCGAAGAAGCTTTTCAGGCCATAAAAAAAGAACCACGTAAAGTACTGGTAGATGTTTATACAAGCTGGTGTGGATGGTGTAAAGTGATGGATCAGAAAACCTTTAGTGACCCTAAGGTTATTTCTTACGTCAATCAAAAGTATTATGCCGTAAAGTTAGACGCAGAACAAAAGGCAGATATTGTTATTGGTGAGCAAAAATATACGTGGCAAAATGGCTATAATCAGGCAGGTCAAGCATTGCTGCAAAACAAAATGTCGTTTCCAACAATTGTCTATTTGGACGAGCGTTTTAGCATGATTCAACCCGTGTCAGGCTATCAAGATGCTCCAAATTTTCATAAGATTATTGTTTATTTTGGAGATAATTATTTTAAAAAAGGAGAGTGGGATAAATTCCAAAAAGAGGTATATCCGTCACTTTATGGGATGGCTTCACGCTAATATCACGTATAAAACGTAAAGGACTTAGGGTGTTTTTACCTGAAAATGAATATTCAAGACCTTTTGATAAATTATCCTACCCAAACAGCTTATATTGCTGTAAGAATTTTGTAAATTCCGTTTTTAAGTCGTTGGTCTTCAATAAATAATTAAGGCAACGCAATTACAACTAAGTAGAAATATTGGACTGTATTTAATCACTCATGAGAAAACGAATTTACGGAATAATCGCATTGATCAGTGTCGTATCAACCGCTGCATACCTCCCCAATAAGGACGAGGATGAAGCAATGGTCGAAATGTTCCATCGTATCAATGATGAAGTACGAGATAACAGCCGTGCTTATGAAACCTTGGGAGACGCTTGCTATACCATCGGACACCGTTTGACAGGTAGTCCCAATGGAAAGCGAGTTGAAGAGTATGCTTATAATTTATTCAAATCTTATGGCTTTAGAGATGTAAAATACCAAGGGTTTGAAGTGGAAGCTTGGGCTAGAGATACCGTAACGCTGGCCATTGCTCCCAATAAAAGTGATAATTTCAAAGACGTAGAGGTCGTTGCACTTGCCATGACACCACTCGAATCAAAAGTTTCAGGTTCAATTGTAGATGTGGGCAATGGGCTAGAACCAGATTTTAAAGAGGTGGGTGATAAACTTCGAGGTAAAATCGCCTTGGTAAATATTGGTCTATTACCACCAATCAGAGGTTCAAGAAACCTACACCGTTCAGAAAAAACGGCTTTGGCCATTCAGTATGGTGCAACAGGCGTAATTTTTGTAAATACCGTTAAAGGAAATATACTTTTAACAGGAACGGCTTCGGTGACAGGTGGTCTTGTGGCAATTCCTGCCGTATGTATTTCATTAGAAAGTGGAGATCAAATTAGAGCTTGGATGAAAGACGAACCTAATTTGGTAGCCTTAGTTGATATGAAAAATGTCAGCAGAGTAATTAAAGCCAGAAACATTGTTGCTACTATCAAAGGTGACAGCAAAAAATATAGCAACGAGAAAATTATCATTGGCGGACACCTTGATTCTTGGGACTTAGCTCATGGTGCGATTGATAATGGAATCGGTTCTTTTTCTGTACTTGATATTGCGAGAGCGTTCAAAGCACTCAACTTGAAATCTAAACGTACCATCGAATTTGTGCTGTTTATGGGTGAAGAGGAAGGTCTATTAGGGTCGAAAGCAATGATTGAACGGCTGAAAAAAACCAACGGTTTAGAGAACGTTGCTTTTATGATTAACTTAGATATGTCGAACAATACCAATGGCTTCAACGCTTCTGGAAGAGATGAGATGGTTACTTTTCTGACCAAATTAGGAGAACATATCAAAAAGGTAGAACCTGGGTTTAAAAATAACATCATCAATAAAGCCACTTTACATTCCGATCACCAGACATTTATGTTAGAAGGTGTACCTACGGCTTCGCCCATTGGAGATTTATCTCCAGAGGCATTAGGCTGTTATCATGCCAACTGTGATCGATTTAGTTTGGTTAAAAAAGATGAAATGATGAACACCGTTCGTTATACAGCTATGTTGTTATATGGCATTGCGAATGCAGAAGAATTACCTGCCAAAAGGTTAGACTTTTATTCAACTAGAGATTTTTTTGTGAAGGAAAATCTTCAAAACGAGTTAGAATTGGGTAAAGAATGGCGTTGGGAAAGTAGTTCTAACTAAGAGGAGGTAAATTACCTTATTTATAATTATGCGATAAGCATAGTCATCGAGTAATGTATTTAACAATACTCGATTTACTTAAAATAATATTGAATAAGGCATTGTGATAGAAAATTACTACAAGTTTTTAATGAATAATGTCCTTATCAGCTAATACTAAAATCTATATATAAATATGGCATTCTTTGAGCATAACATAGAGCTAAAGCAAGAAAGCACAACCAACATCATTAAAGTAATCGGTGTTGGAGGTGGAGGTAGTAATGCTGTTCGTCACATGTATGACATGAAAATAAAGGATGTTGATTTTATTGTTTGTAATACCGATTTGCAGGCATTAAATGACAACTCTGTTCCCATTAAACTTCAGTTAGGTGCTATTCTTACTGAAGGGCTTGGTGCTGGAACAGAACCAGAACAAGGTCGTTTAGCCGCATTAGAAAGTGAAGCTCAAATACGTTCTTTATTTCAGGATAATACCAAAATGTTGTTCATCACCGCAGGTATGGGGGGAGGAACGGGTACTGGTGCTGCCCCTGAAATCGCTCGTATTGCTAGAGAATTGGATATTCTTACCGTTGCTATCGTTACGGC
>JBMLRK010000317.1:0-2906 GCA_049241065.1 Spirosomataceae bacterium | reverse complement strand
GGAGTGGCGTACCACCTCGCTGCGCTCAAACAGAATATATTCATTGCTTACGCACATGGTTCTACGAAGGTTTAAACAGATTCAACATAAAAAAACCTCAAAATAAAACGAAGAATCGTCTATTTTGAGGTTCATAAAAGCTAATCACTAACCAATATTAAGCACGAATAGCTAATAAAATGTTATCCCATAAGCGGATTCTTGATTGCAATGCAGACACAACCGTTGCAGTTGCTTCTTGCCATTTACTTTCGTCATTTCCACACAATTCTTCGACCATCTGATAACCTAAATGTGAGTGGTGTCCACCATCTACTTCAATATGGCGTTCAATATAATAATGTAAAATCTCTACTTTCTCAGGAAACTGCTTCTTTAATTCTTTGATAATACTAAAGAACATCGCAGGAATTAAATCTTCTCTACCAAAGGTAAAGGCGGCAGCTATTTTATGGGTTTCTTTCGAAGTAATAATACTAAATGTATCCTCTACAAAAGCCCGCATCGTACTTGCTACTGCTGCATAATCAAAGGCTTCGCTAACACTTTGACCTTGCAAAAGCCCTTCCATAAACTTACTAATTGCATCGGTATTACAACCTGCCTGAGTCATGGCTTCTAAATACAATTCAAAATGACTTTTACGAACTCCATGTTCGTCCACATCACTCTCTTCGCCCGCAACAATTTCATTGATTAAATAGCGAGCGTTAGGATTTCCTTTTGGCACCCAAGGGAGCGTTACACAAGTCAATTCAAGTTGCAGGGCTTTTAATAAAGACATAAAATCCCAGACTGCAAAGATATGGTGTTCCATAAAAACCCGCAGGTCATCTATGGTTTTCATTTCTTGATATAACTGATGAGTAATAAGCTGTTGACGTAGCGGCTCAATTTGTTCTTTTAATTGTGTTAACTGGTTATTCATAAGTTTTGATTATTTCAATTGACTATTACACATAAAACCTTTCTTTAGCTTTTATGTTTGTAAATTCTGCTGATTTTTCCAAAAGTTATCCGACTATTTTACCTTTTACAAAAGCATATACGTTCATCAACGAATGAGGCATCACGTGATCGAGTAGGACAGCTTTTATATGCTCTTTCGAACTTGGTTGAGCCATTCGCAGGTGTTTTAGGGCATAAAATGCTTCCCAAAACCAATGTCCATTATACTGCTTTGAATTGGCCATCATCAAATAATAACGGGCAATATTCTTCTGAATTTTAGCATGATGAACCAAGCCCAATTCGTTGTCAATGCTCTGATACATTTCAATTCGATTCCAAAGAAAGCCAGCATCGTGTTTATGATCACTATAACTCAAGCCAGCCGAATGCTTCCGATAAACCGACATCGTCCTGTTGATATAACGAATGTCTCCTTTTTTTGTCAATAAAATATAACGAGGAATATCTCCACTTTTTGACTTATAAAACCATGCTGGAAAAGGGTGTAAAATACCATTACGGTACATTACACTTGCCGTAGCCATGAACCAAATTTCAGTTTCTCCAATCAAATCGTTGGCAGTCAAATGAGTTTTCTGATTTACAGGATTCACTTCATGCGAAGGCAAACTCCCGTCTTCATAGGTAATAAGAGCATTATGAAAACAGATTACCGTTTCGGGATGTTGGTCTAATAAATCAATTTGGAGTTGTAATTTATGTTCATCAATCCAATAATCATCTCCTTCTAATATATTCAGATACTTCCCTTTTGCTTCTTTTTCAATGCTGATACAATTACTTTTACCATAATCGCCAAAGCTTTTTTTATGCAATAAAACGGTGGTAATTAATTCTGGGTAACGTGCATGATACTCTTTGATAATCTCCTGACTACCATCCGTAGAAGCATCGTCTGCTATTAAGACTTCGAAAGGATGATTGGTCTTTTGGGCGATAATGCTATCGAGACATTGACGCAAAAATTTAGCGTGATTGTAGCAAACTACGAGGATAGAAACTTTAGGTTGTGTACTCATTACAATTGTTTTTTGTCCATTTATGGAAGAAGCATTAACAAAAATAACCAATGTTTAGAGAATCTCTGAACATTGGTTATTTCAATATCGTTAAAAGGGATATTATTCTTCAATAGCTACTCCGAATCCAGAAGCTCCGAAGCCATTTCCATTAAAAAACATCATTGTTTTTCCTTGATGTTTAATTGCGTGTGGATAGGTTATCATTTCTGAATCCCAACCTTCAGCAGACTTATCAATGCCTATTTCAGCATCTCTACGAGTCCAATGAATACCATCTTCAGACTCAGCAAAGCCTAAACGGTAGCTCGTTCCTTTGTCTGCACGATAGCCTTTTGCATTACGATATGAGTAATACATGATGTATTTTCCGTCTTCAATAATCACCGAAGGACGACCCACTGCATCGGTAAAATCATCTAATCCAATACATACATCTCCCGTACGATTCCAGTTAATACCATCCTCTGAGGTTGCGTATTTAACATCATAAAACGGTTCTGGGTGATTGTCAATATATTCAATTTTAACGCAAGATAAATACCACATTTTCCAGATACCATCGTGTTTCAACACACAAGGCTGCCCTACCCAAATAGGATCATAGATACTTCTATCCATCAAAGGACCTTCATAAACACGGTTAAATGTTAACCCGCCATCCGTACTTTCTGCCAGACCAATCCCTAAACGATACGAAGCCGTTTTACTCGTATTCCAGCCCGTATAGTAGAGTAGAATTTTGCCATCTTCCTCGATAAACCAAGAAGGCATCGTTCCTGAATCATCAAAATAGCCTAATTTACCAGCCTGATAACAAGGTTTATCATGTACATACAACACCTCCGTTGGGTTATTGGCATTAATATCTACAAACGAAACGCTCGAACGACTTGAAGCATCACGAGTAGAAAA
>JBMLRK010000316.1:0-1966 GCA_049241065.1 Spirosomataceae bacterium | reverse complement strand
TTTTTCTGATAACCAACTAACAAAAAGGGAGCCTGCCATCACGACAAGCTCCCTTTTTGGAATTCGTATTTTCAACGAAACTATTTCAACTTCGCCACAATATCAGCAATCGAAAGTTTTTCTTGCTCTCCCGAAATCATATTTTTCAAGGTCAAAATACCTGATTCCATTTCTTCAGACCCAATCATACAGGTATAAGCAATATTTTTGCGATTAGCATAATCCAATTGCTTTTTGATTTTGGCTGTATCAGGATAAATTTCCGCATTAATTCCAGCCAAACGAGCCTGTTGCAACAAAGGAAGTGCGTAATTTAATTCGGCTTCTCCAAAATGACAGAATAACAATTTAGTGGTCACATTACTATCACTTGGGAACAAATTCAATTCTTCCAATACATCATAGATACGGTCAACACCAAATGAAATCCCTACGCCCGAAACGCCAGGCAAACCAAAAGTTCCTGTTAAGTTATCATAACGGCCACCACCTGTAATAGAGCCAATTTGTACGTCTAGTGCTTTCACTTCAAAAATTGCTCCTGTGTAGTATGACAAACCACGAGCAAGGGTAATGTCTAATTCTACGTGTTCGTCAGACACGCCAAAGGCTGCCATATACGCCCATACTTGCTTCAGTTCTTCAATTCCTTTTTGTCCGATTTCAGAGCTTGCTAACAAGGTTTCAAGCGTATCGAATTTTTCTTGATTTGTACCCGAAATAGCAAAAATTGGGTCTAAATTAGCGATTGCATCCTCTGAGAATCCCTTTTCAACTAATTCCTCCAAGACTTTTTCTTTACCAATTTTATCTAATTTATCAATTGCCACGGCAAGAATCGCTTCTTTTCCTGCTGCTCCAATCGCTTCCGAAAGTCCCGTTAAGATTTTACGGTTATTGATTTTCAACTGAAAATTAATGCCAAAGCTTTTCATTACTTCCTGAACCATCACTACAATTTCAGCCTCACAAATCAAGGAATCAGTTCCAACAACATCGGCATCACACTGATAAAACTCACGATAACGACCTTTCTGTGGGCGGTCTGCACGCCAAACAGGTTGAATTTGGTAGCGTTTAAAAGGCATTGCCAACTCTCCCTTGTTCATCACTACGTAACGAGCAAAAGGCACAGTCAAATCATAACGTAAACCTTTTTCAGCAACCTTGGTAGTTAATTTTTTATATCCTTCATCTAAATCGGTTTGTCCGATTTTCTCACTAAAGTTACCAGAGTTAAGTACTTTAAAAATAAGCTGATCTCCTTCGTCGCCATACTTACCCATCAAAACCGAAAGGTTTTCCATCGTTGGTGTTTCTAAAGGCTGAAAACCGAAACGTTCAAAGACAGGTCTAATGGTATTAAAAATATAATTACGTTTGACCATTTTTTCTGGTCCAAAATCACGTGTACCTCTTACTAAAGATGGTTTGCTCATTGTTAGTTCGCTATTAAGTATCAGCTTTTTAGAAAAAAATGGATACTTATTTTCTTTATGCCAATACTATTTCATTAAAAATATGTGCAAAAATAGCAAACCCATAAGGTTTTTGGAAACCTTATGGGTTTTAAATCTCTTCTTTTTTGGTTTACATTGAAATTTTCTATAATTTTGCACCTCAATCAAAAAATCTGTTTCAAAATGGCTGTTACAAGACTAAAAAGAAAAGACAAGAGAAATAAATCTATAGCAACCAATAAAATCGAAGCAATCAAGTATTTGCGTCAGAGACCAGAAATCAAGTTAATTGATATCGATGCAATCAAAGCTGAATTTGCTCAGAAGGCTGCGAAGTAGTTCTCGAAATTATTTCTAAGAGTATAAACCTCGTCTGGGACGAGGTTTTCTTTTTTTCTACCGTTTTGATGATTGTAAGCATTATTTTTTTTCCTTCTCTTTTTCGTGTTCCCCTCCTCCTTTTGATTTCTTGTCTTCTTTCTGGCGTAAAATTTCACCCAAACGAT
>JBMLRK010000315.1:0-30530 GCA_049241065.1 Spirosomataceae bacterium | reverse complement strand
GCATAGGGTTCTGAGAGGATTATTGCTTCTTAGAAGGTATTTCCATTTATTAGTTTTTGTATAAAACCGCTTTAACAGCTTCTACAGTACGTTTTACACTTGGCAAAATTTCTTCGATAAGTGTTGGAGCGTAAGGAAGAGGAAGGTCTTTAGAGTTCACACGGATAACAGGAGCATCCATGAAATCAAAAGCCCAACGTTGAATATTGTAAGTAATTTCAGAAGACATTGCCGCAATTGGGTTTGCTTCTTCTACTACTACACAACGGTTTGTACGTTTTACAGATTCTAAGATAGTTTCGTAGTCAACAGGACGCACCGTTCTAAGGTCAATAACCTCTGCGTTGATTCCTAGTTTCTCCAATTCAGCAACTGCTGGCATTACTACTCTTGAAAGCATTTTACCAAACGTAACAATGGTTACATCTGTACCTGCTTTCACGATGTTGGCTTTACCAATTGGAATTAAATATTCTCCATCTGGAACTAAGCCTTTATCTCCGTACATCAATTCTGATTCCATGAAAATAACTGGGTCGTTATCACGGATAGAAGATTTCAACAAACCTTTTGCATCAGCAGGGTTTGATGGAACAACTACTTTCAAACCAGGCGTGTTAGCAAACCAGTTTTCAAAGTTAGAAGAGTGCTGAGACGACAATTGACCAGCGTTACCAGTTGGCCCACGGAAAACGATAGGACAAGAATACTGACCGCCAGACATCGACTTTAATTTAGCTGCTGAGTTGATTAATTGGTCAATTGCAACTAGTGAGAAGTTAAACGTCATGAATTCTACAATTGGACGGAGTCCATTTGCGGCAGAACCCACTGCAATACCTGCAAAACCTAACTCTGCAATCGGCGTATCAATAATACGATCTGGACCAAATTCGTCCAACATTCCTTGCGATACTTTGTAAGCACCATTGTATTCTGCTACTTCTTCACCCATTAAATACACGGAAGAATCACGACGCATTTCTTCATTCATGGCTTCACGAAGAGCCTCTCTATATTGTATTTCTCTCATTTGTTTAAGATAAATCTTTGGATTTTTATGCCTTTATGAAGAAAACTACAAACAAATAACTAAAAGGTAATCAGTTTTTGGGGATAAAAACCTCAACAGTTAAGGGTTTGATGGTTGGTTATAGTTTCGTAATCATAAACTAAGCTAAGCCTTTGTAAAATTAGGCAAGAAACTTTGAACTGCCAATAGAGAACTATAACAATTTAGAAATTCCAATATTTGCTAAAAAAATTACCATACTTACCTAGTTACTTTCTTCAAAAAGCCCTGTTTGTTCCTTATAAAATTACAGGACCAGCCTGATTAATTCCTGAAACATAGCATTCTGAGCCAATTCCTACTTTTGAAAATCCTTCTTGCATCGCTTTTCCGACACGATTTGCCGTGAATAAGTCTTTAGACAACGCAAACATCGAAGGGCCAGAACCAGAGATTGAACAACCTAAAGCTCCGTTATCTAAAGCAGCATTTTTGACATCGTCAAACTGAGGAATCAAAATAGAACGAATTGGTTCAATGATTACATCGACTAAAGAGCGAGAAATTAAGTCATAGTCAGGAATCATTAAACCTGCTACTAGACCTGCCACGTTCCCCATTTGCGTAATGGTATCTTTCAAAGAAATCTCTCTTTTTAAGATATTACGTGCGTCTTTTGTATTCACCTCAATGTGCGGATGCACAATCGTTGCATATAATTCTTGAGGCGTTTTAAGCTCAATGATGTCTAAAGGGTCATAGCTACGAATCACCACAAAGCCACCCATTAAACTTGGCCCCACGTTATCAGCATGAGCAGCTCCACAAGCAATACGCTCCCCTTCCATAGCGAAAGGCAACAAATCACGTTGAGCAAGCGGTTTGCCCATCAACTCATTTGCAGCAAATACACCAGCCACTGCCGAAGCTGCCGAAGAACCTAAACCCGAACCAAGTGGCATTAGTTTTTTAAGTTCAAGTTCAAAGCCTTGTCCTTCTTCGCCAATTGCTTCCAAAAACTTGATAATGGCAATTCCAGCGGTATTACGTTCAGCTTCTAAAGGTAAACGTCCGTCGTCCCCTTCAATTTTCAAGATTTTAACACCCTTTGAATTGGTCTTTCTCAACAACAATTCATCCCCAGGGTTATCTACGGCAAAACCGAAAATATCAAAACCACAAGCAACATTTGCCACTGTTGCAGGTGCAAAAACTTTTATTGAATTTGTCATTATTCTCTTAAATCTGCTCTTTATAAATAATTGTACTCAAGATGTGAGTACTCGTTTTATCACTAGATCAACCCATGCCTTAAAGCGTGGGCACTCCTCTAAAATCTTTTCAATTCCTGTTAAATCAGCTATATTAAATCCATCCACAATTTTAGCATACTTTTCATTATTGGATTGATAAATAGCTTCTAATCTTTTTGATGGTGCACCTTCTGGAGTACTATTAATATCTTCTGTACTTAAAAAAATAGCTCTTACTGAAGTAACTGCTTCTATGATTTCATCATTTTCTAAACCAAACCCTTCAATAGGATTTGAAAAGAGTAATGTTTCAAATTCATGACGTATGATATTAGGAATAAAGTTAGGATAAGGCTTAATTGTATTTACATACGCTCTTAAAGCCTCTTCCATACAACCAATACGCTCCTCAACATTACGTTTATCTTTACAGTTCGAATATCCTTTTAGCTTTTGTTCGCTATTGATTCCATAATGATCAATCATGGTTGTGATAATTGGTTCATCTCTATAATACATAATAGGTTTTATTGTATTACCGAAATGCTCCATATTATTAAAACCATATCCACCTCCTTTCATTAAAATCAAGATTGGTTGAATATTCGTATGCAAGCCTTTAGTAGTGAAATAGGGAATCAAAATACGTTTGACAAATTCCTCCTCAGTTGGCCCTTCCACGATAATGTATAATTGCTTCATGGTGTACCTCCTATTACATTTTTATTCCACAAGTCTCCTATACTATATTCTTGCATCCAATCTTTCAAAGATTCACTATTTTGTCGAACAAACACAGATTGATTATCTTCTCTATCAACCGTAATAATATCTTCTGGACTAAAATTGTCAACCAAATTTACGGACTGGGTTGAGATAATAATTTGACTTTGAACGGATGCTTTTTTAATTAATCCTGCCAATTTATTGATAGCGAAGGGATGTAATCCTAGTTCTGGTTCATCAATAATAATCGTTGCAGGGAGTTCTGGCTGTAACAGTAGCGTCGCCAATGCTATAAAACGCAACGTTCCATCTGACAATTGCATTGCATACATCCGCATATCTGAACCTTTTTGCTTCCAAGCCAATTGAATTTTATCTTCTCTAATTCTATCTGGCTCTAACACAAAGCAATCAAAATAGGGAGCTACCGAACGAACAAGCATTTCAATTTTCTTGAAACTTTTAGGATGTTTTTCTTGAAGAAAATACAAATAAGCAGCTAAATTCCCTGCATCTTCCAATAAATATTGATTCTCATCAATATTACCTTTTTGCTTAATTTTGGCTGTTTTACTCGTATCATGAAAATGGAAGATTTTAAAAGAAGACATATATCTATTTACATACACATACCTTCCATGCTTCTCATTTTTCAACCTGCTTTCTAAATATCCGTTTCCAAGTGATACAATATCCCAACCAATCGTCCCATAGCCATGATAAAATTGAGTGACATCATCTTCAAAATATAGACTCCCTTGTAAATTTGGCTTTAGAGTAAATAAATAAGCATTTCTTTCATCAAATTCAATTCTTCCCCAAAGTCGTTCAGATTGTTTTAAACCATTATATAGAATATTTTCCGCCCCAGCTTCCTCTGCAATATAATTCTGCAAGTTTTGAAAATAAATATTATATATCAATTTGAAAAAATTAATAAAATTGCTTTTACCTGCTCCATTCGCCCCAATCAGTACATTGATAGGTAAAAGCTTCAAATCCATCTCTCTGATGGATTTGAAGTTGCTGATTTTTATTAAATTTATCATAATAGTACCATCTATTTACGCCAAATAACTTCCTATCGTCACAATATCGGCAAATACACCTGAAGCTGTTACTTCTGCTCCTGCTCCTGGCCCTTTAATAACCAAAGGACGATCGTGATAGCGTTTTGTAGTGAATGAAATCACGTTGTCTGCTCCTTCCATCATGTAAAAAGGATGTGACTTTCCGATGCTTTTTACGCCAATGTTAATTTTATTATTTTCTAAGGTCGCAATAAAACGTAATACTTCTCCTTTCGCCTCCGCTTCGTTTACCATTGCCTCAAAATAACTATTTGAAACTTCTAACTCATGGAAAAATTCAGGAACACTTGGAGCATTTTCACAATTTTCTGGCAATAATTTATCAATCGAAACGTCCGAAGGTTCTAATTTAAGACCAATTTCACGACCTAAAATCAAAATCTTGCGAGCTACATCCATACCACTTAAATCTTCACGAGGATCTGGTTCGGTATAACCTTTTTCTTTTGCTTCTTTTACCACATCGGCAAACTTAACACCTGCTTTGAAGTTGTTAAAAATAAATGATAACGTTCCAGAAAGTACCCCTTCGATTTTCTCAAAGCGATCTCCTGATGCAATTAATCCTTGTAAAGTATTGATTACAGGCAACCCTGCTCCCACGTTGGTTTCGTACAAGAACTTCACACCTTTCTTCAAAGCTGTTTGGTGTAACTGGGCATATTCCGCATAAGGGCCAGAATTGGCCACTTTGTTTGGCGTAACTACCGAAATATTTGATTCAAATAAGCCTAAATACTGCTTATGAATTTCTTTGTTAGCGGTACAATCTGCAAAAATTGAATTGGGTAAATTTAACGCTTTAGCCTCCGCCACGAAGCTTTCAATAGACGAAGGGCTTGTACTATCCGTCAAATCCTCTTGCCATGTATCAAGTGAAATGCCAGATGGATTTACTAACATTTGACGAGAGTTCATCACTCCTACCAAATTGACTTTTAAGGCTTTGTACTTCGCTAAATAATTACCCTGTCCTTTTAATTGTTCTAAAAGTGTTTTTCCGATTAGACCCGTCCCTACCAAGAAAAGGTTCAATGTTTTTACTTGCGAGAAGAAAAACGAATCGTGAATAACATTTAAAGCTTTTGATATATCTTTTTGCTCGATTACTACCGAAATATTTAACTCCGAAGAACCTTGAGCCGTCGCTACGATATTGATACCATTCTTTCCTAACACCGAAAACAACTTACCACTTACCCCAGTATGTTTACGCATTCCCTCGCCTACAACGGCAATCACCGAAAGATTTTCTTGAATTTCGATCCCTTCTACATCGCCATTGGCTATTTCGGTTTTGAATTCTTCTGCTAAAATCTGACGCACTTCTTCGGTTGCAGAAGGTTCAATCGCAAAACAAATTGAGTGTTCTGATGAAGCCTGAGAAATTAGAATAACCGAGATACGGTGTTTTGCTAAGACAGTAAATAATTTAGCAGATACCCCAGCGACACCAATCATACCCGAGCCTTGTAAGTTTACTAAGGCAAGTTTATCAATAGAGCTTATTCCTGTAATAATATAATCAGATGGTTCAGCTTCACGGCTTACAATTGTTCCTTCAAAATCCGTATTAAAGGTATTTAGAACACGAATCGGGATATTTTTAGCAAAAGCAGGCTGTAACGATGGCGGATAAATCACCTTCGCTCCAAAATGCGTTAATTCCATCGCCTCTGAATAGGTAATTGTAGGAATGGTGAACGCATTTTTCACTTTTCTTGGGTCAGCAGTCATCATGCCATCTACGTCTGTCCAGATTTCGATTTCCTCAGCATTCAAGGCTGCTCCGAAAATTGAACCTGTGTAATCAGAACCACCACGACCCAAAGTCGTCGTTTCTCCTTTTTCAGTTGAACCAATAAAGCCTGTAATTAATTGCAATGCCTTTGTTTGAGCAAAATAAGCCTGAATTTGAGCATCAGTCACAGCAAAATCTACACTTGCCATGCCAAAGTTATCGTTGGTACGAATAACCTTGCGAGCATCTAAGTACTGACAATCGACTCCTTCTGCATTCAAAATTGAATAGATTAAGGTCGTAGAAAGGCGTTCGCCAAACGATACGATGAGATCTCCTGTACGAGGGGAGATTTCACGAATTAAAGACACACCTTTGAGTAAATCTTCTAATTCATTGATAATCGTTCGGATATTAGCAAATACTTTTGACTGAGCTTTCACGTCAATTAAAGCACGAACTACTTCAAAATGACGCTCTTCGATTGCCTTTACGGTATCAAAATAGGTCAAATCATTGGTAGAGGCCTTTTCTCCCGTCTCAATCAATCTGTTGGTTACGCCGCCCATTGCCGAGAATACGGCTGCAACTTGTTCTCCCTTGGCTTGTTTGCCCTTGATGATTCCTAATACTGCTTGGATACTTTCAACTGTACCACAAGATGTTCCTCCGAATTTTAATACTTTCATTTTTTGTTGTCAGTAATCTGTCCGCTTTTACACAAACAGATACGTTGATTTTTCTGCTTTACAACAGCAGGTTTATACCTTATTTTTCACAAAGATAGCCAAAGCACTCTAATCCACTAAAAATATTATGATTTATAGCTACTTTGAAAGGACTAAGCCTCTATTTTCTATCATTACACAAAGCGACTACCAAGAAAAAAGGTCTCCAGAAAGTTCTAGAGACCTAATTTTCCAGATGGACATTTGGCGGTGTATCCATCTAAGGGAGACTATATATATATTTAGAAAGTAAGGATTGTATTCATCGTCAAAACGAGGTAAGGAGAGCGACCTCGATAATTATTTCACTATCCACAAATCTCCATTTTTCACTTCTAATCTTGAAACCTTATTCTCTTTGCTTAACTGTAAAAGCGTTGAAAAGGCTTCCTTCATTGATATTTCACTTAGCACCGCAAACTCCTTGGTTGTCATTGTTGGGTAAAAACCAAATAATGACTCTGGAGTTTTTGAATAATTATATTTCTTAGCTTCTGGATAAAGCGATAAAATTGCTTTTTCAAACTCTGTATAACTTTTAAAGCCATAAACGGTTTGCTGCTGTTTATTTTCAGCACTAAAACACAAGGTCGGAAATCCTCTCACGCTATACTTACGTGTAAGTTGTAAATCCTCTTGGAAAAGACGATTAGCCTTTTCTTCATAATCAATTCTAAATCTCAATAAATCTAAACCAACACTCGTGGCTGCTTCCAGCAAATATTTCCATTGGGAGATATTTTTTTTCTCAAGAAAAACCATTTCTTTAATTCTTCTTAAAAATGCTTTCCCTGCGTGTACTCCTTGTAAAGTAGCTGCCTTATAAGCAATTGCTGAAGGATAGGAAGAAACCAAAGGATCTTCTATCCATACATCGCCATCAATTGGCATTTCATAATGTTCACTAGCTTCCTCCCAATGTTTAGCTACATCAGCCGGTTTGGTTATCCCACCACTAACGAACCCATTCCAAGAAGGTAGTAATCCACCCATGCAATAGTCAATGGAAAAGTATTCTCCATACTCCAACTTCAATTTCCTCAACTGAGGTTCAATACCCCAACAAGAAGAACAGATAGGATCTGTAAAATAAATTACTTTAATCATTTTTGAATCAATATTCAATTGGTTTAGATTTCCAGAGTCACTTTCTGAAAGAGGTATTTCGCAAAGACCACTTTCAATGTCACATAGTAGAGGATTATTTTTTTTCATGTCATTTATTTTGTTTTGTCCAAAACAGGTTGTTAAACAAAGGCTAAGTAGTAACTTTAGACCATATTTAAACATTTGTTGTGTACGTACCATTTTATAAATAGCGTTTAACTAAGTTTTAGAAGAGATATTTAAGTATTTAATTAAGCGAACTATAAGGCTTCAAGCAATTGTAATCGGGAACTTACTCATCAAATCAATTGTTTAGCTGAAATAAACATTAATGTCTAGCAACATCTCGAATTCAACGCTCAAAGCCATTAGAGTTAATCCAAATAAGTTAGAGGTTAATTATATTATCAGGACTTGTTAATTCTTTATTTTCCTAAGTAGTCATAAAACAGCATCTTACAAAAGTACTCCTTACTATTTAGCACGACTTTTGTAGGATTTTATTTTTTCCTATCGACTACCTATCTGATGCAAAGTTGCAACAGACGAAACACTTATACAATAGGTCAGAAAAACATGACTACTAAAAATTTTAATTCCGAAGAAGAAGGCTGTCCAGTACAAGGCCTCCTAAAATTATTAGTGGGGAAATGGAAACCTCAAATTTTCCGCATCGCCATGAACGAGCCACTTAGATTTAGTTCGCTACTACGCCAATTACCCAACTCAAATAAACAAACACTAGCTGTTGCGTTAAAAGAACTAGAAGAAGCAGGGTTGCTAATCAAAACAATTATCAAAGAAAAGCCACTACATATAGAATATAATCTATCTGAAAAAGGGAAAAGTATGATTAGCATTTTTGAAAGCCTAGAAGTTTTCATGAATGAATAAGCTTTTCAAAACCTTTCTGTGAGAGCAATACCTCCAATTTTCACTGAGGCATAAAAAGTCAAGTTTCAATAAGGTCGAAAGCGAACCTGTTGCAGTTTGACTTTTTATATATTTTAGACATTGTCCTTTACTATGCTGATTAAGCACTAGTTTACGATACAATAGCAGGATGGTGGAGGACAGATAACTCTTAAAATGTAACTTATTTTGCAAAATATTATAAAATTTTGAGTATTCCAGCCATCCCTTAACCTTTGATGATTGACTCACTCTCTATATAGTTAAAATGTTCGTAGAGAAAATTATTCATTTTACAATCAACAAACGGTTAAAATCAGCATATTAGTGATCTATATTAATAAAAGTAAAGATGCGATTACAATAATGTGGAAATTACGTTAGTTCAAATTTTGATGAAATGGCATTTTGTCCTAATTTTGAAGGAAATTATCTTTCCAATTTCTAAGTTAATTTTTCCATAAATGAATCATGGAACGTCTCCATTATTTAATTTATCTCATATTATCAATTCTCAATTATAAAAAGTAATTGAATATAAAAATTAAGATGTCTGAGCCATCAAATTACGGCATCTATACGGTCAGAAAGAGATTTAAAGATTTTTGTTATATAATTGGGTAGTATCGTTAAAATGGCCGAATTTTTCGGCTATTTTAATTTTTGGGCGTATCTTGCGACTTGATATTAATCATCTGAGACGCATCTTGATTTAGTGTACCTTTTACTTTACTGACAATGAGACCAAAAGGCATTAAATGATGACATAAAACCTCCATTTTGTCAAATGAAAAAGCAAACAAAAGCCATTCGTATTCAAGCAGAACGTTCTCAAAACAGAGAGCATTCTGTCCCTTTATATCTTACCTCTAGTTTTACATTTGAAGATGCAGAGCAATGCCGTGCAACTTTCGCTGAAGAAATTGAAGGTAATATTTACTCACGCTACATGAATCCTAACGTAGATGAGTTCGTTGAAAAAATGTGTATGCTTGAAAACACCGAAGATGGACTTGCCTTCGCTACAGGGATGGCTGCTAATTTTGCGGCAATTGCTGGTCTTCTAAAACAAGGAGATCACGTGGTGGCATCAAAAGCATTATTTGGTTCGGCTATTCAAATATTAAGTAATATCACCACTAAATGGGGCATTGAATGTACTTATGTTGATGGGCATCTTATTGAAGAATGGGAAAAAGCGATTCAACCTAACACAAAATTATTATTCTGTGAAAGCCCATCAAACCCAGGCTTAGAACTAATTGATTTAGAAGCAATTGCTCAGCTAAAAGCAAGACATCACTTGATTCTTGCCGTAGATAACTGTTTTGCAACACCTGTTATCCAAACACCAGCCGACTGGGGTGCTGATTTAGTGATTCACTCAGCAACAAAATATATCGACGGTCAGGGTCGTGTTTTAGGTGGCGTAATTTGTGGACGTAAGGACTTGATTAAAGAGATTCGTTATTTCTCTCGTCATACAGGGCCATCTATGTCGCCGTTTAATGCGTGGATTATGTCTAAAAGTTTGGAGTTAATCCATATTCGTATGGAAAAACATTGTGAAAATGCACATAAATTGGCTCTAGCCTTAGACGGTAACCCAGCTTTAAATGCTGTAAAATATCCATTTTTAACGTCACATCCTCAATTTGAATTGGCTAAAAAGCAGATGAAAATGGGTGGAGCTATTATGACGATGGATATTAAAGGAGGTTTTGCGATGGTCAACGAAATGTCTAAACATTTAGAGATTGCGTCAATTTCTCCCAATTTAGGGGATACTCGTACAATTATTACGCACCCTGCATCTACTACACACTCGAAACTGACTACGGAACAACGTGCAGAAGTGGGTATTACAGACGGGCTTGTTCGTATTGCAGTTGGTTTAGAGGCAATTGAAGACTTAATTGCTGATTTTGAACAAGCACTTGAGAAAGCAATGATTGCTAATTTAGCTACTTTATAAGTAAAATATGGTTATAGCACTTCTTATATGCCTTGGCTTAGTACTGGCAAATGTTGTCGTTGGCGTATATGCTGAACGAAAAATTTCTGCCTTCATGCAAGACCGTCTTGGCCCAATGGAAGTAGGCAAATTTGGTTGGTTACAGTTGATTGCAGACTTAGTAAAATTGATTCAAAAAGAGGATATTGTTCCTAAATTGGCAGATAAGCGTCTTTTTTTAGCAGCTCCTTGTATCATTTTTATTGCCATATTTTCGGGTTATGCCGTGTTGCCACTTGGCCCAAGTGAATATTTACAAGGTTCAAAAGCTGAAGTGGGTATTTTCTATTTATTGGCCATTGTATCGGTTGATATTATTGGAATTTTAATGGCTGGCTGGGCTTCAAATAATAAATATTCGCTCTTTGGAGCAATGAGATCAGTAGCTCAAATTATTTCGTACGAAATCCCTTTGGCTCTGTCTATTGTTTGTGTGGTGATGGTTTCTCAAACATTGAGTTTACAAGAAATAAGCTTGCAACAAGGAATTTATGGACAAGAAACAAATTACCTATTTGGTTTAAAGTTTTTAAACATAGACACAAGCCAAGTTGGCGGTATTTTTACGTGGAATATCTTTAGAGTACCGTTCTTTTTTGTGATTTATGTTATCTTCTTTATTGCAACACTTGCAGAAAGTAACAGAGCTCCATTTGACCTTCCTGAGGCAGAATCTGAGTTAGTCGGTGGATTTCATACCGAATATTCTGGAATGCGTTGGGCATTGATTTTCCTTTCGGAATATGGAATGATGTTACTGGTAAGCTTTTTAGGGGCTATTTTGTTTCTGGGAAGTTGGAATACTCCTTTACCCAACATTGGTTTCTTGAAACTAGCCGATTGGACTTCTGGACAACCTGAAAGTATCAGCGGTATGGCATGGGGAATGTTCTGGCTTATTGTGAAGGCATATATGGGAATCTTTATCCAAATCTGGATTCGATGGACTTATCCACGTTTACGGGTTGACCAGTTGATGTATTTGACATGGAAGGTGCTTACCCCGTTTGCAATTGGAGGCGTATTCTTATCTGCCATCTGGCGATTATTGATGATTTAATAGAAAGGATGTTTCTTTCGAGGCAGCCTTCTTAGTTAGGTTATTTCAATCAAAAAGGTCAAAAGCAACGCTCTTGACCTTTTTTAACTACACCAATATGAAAAACCCTACTCGGACTTTTCTTTTCTACCCTGAGATAGAAAAGAAAAGTGCGTTAAAAAACGCCTATATAATTATCTATGTACGCAGAAGCCATCTACCCTATCGTAATTGCTTCTGGTTCGTTCTACAAAAATACCTCCACAATGTTACTATAATATTTCCCCCACGTAAAACCAGTGTTAATAAAATATCAAATCACTTAACATCGCCTTAATATTGACCTTATTTAGCATTCTAATGCGATAATGTCGTGCTGAGCGAATAATTGTTTTATTAATTTCTCATGTTTTGAGCGTTTTCCTCTTACTGTCCAATTACTTTCAAGGGTATCTTTCTCAATTAATTGTCTTCCTCTTTTTGATTGCATTTTAAAGTTCGTAAAGGTGTTTTCTAGCTTATGGAAAGCTTCTGGACTATGTTTAACCACAATCCGATAATTTCTAGTTTCTCCAAATCTATGAATAGCGTTTTCTAAATGATAGAAAAACTGCAAAACGATAAAAACAAATATTGCCCCCAAAAAAGACAGTAAAATATGACCATCCCCTATTGCCATACCCAATGCAGCGGTAATCCAAATGATGGCAGCTGTGGTTAGTCCTTTTACACGGTCATCTACTTTGAAGATAATGCCTGCTCCTATAAAACCAACACCCGTAACAATATTCGCCGAAATACGGTCGGGAGATGCAGCATTGCCAATTTTTTCAGATAGAATCGTAAAGATAGTCGAACCTAGGCATATTAAGGTGAAGGTACGTAACCCCGCAGACTTGCTGTGATATTCTCGTTCACCACCAATTACAGCCCCTACAAAAGCAGAAGCAAAAAGCTTTACTAAGTCGTCGTTATAGAAAAAGTGTTCTATCAAAACTTGATAATCGTTCATAAATTTTATTGGTATTAAGTAACAAGATGTTTTTAGCTTATCCGTTCTCAGAAGGTATCAAGTTAGCAAAGGGACATAGGCACAAAGAGCTAACTAAAATTTCATTTACTTAGTAAACAAAAAATAGCCGTTATGCCCAATGCAAACGGCTACTCTGAATGGTGATGATTAAATGTGGTAATGAATTATTAGGATATTAAATCCAACATTTAAAATTCATAATTTTGCATCATTGTTTACTTACTCTTATCAGTTGCCAAAACAAGTGCCAATTTTTGACGAGCAACAATGTCATACACTTTGGCTAACTCTTGCACGGTACGGTCTTGAGCAATACGTAAGATAACCGTTTCTGCTTGTTTCTCTTTTGCTTGTTGACCCAAATAGGCTTCTAATTCTTCTTCTGCAACAGGAACATCATCCACAAAATAACGATTTTCATCGTCAATGGTTAGACGAATGTTTTCTTTTGTGGTTGTCTGCTGTGCCGTTGATGATTCTGGCAATAATAATTTAATTGCATCAGGACTTGCTAAGGTAGAAATCATCAAGAAGAACATCATTAAAAAGAATAAAATATCTGCTAATGCTCCCGTTTCTACTTCTGATTCTTCTCTTGCACGTTTTCTTATATTCATGATAATTGAGATTAAGGTAAAACGTTCGCCTACTTCACAGCAGGCTTATGAAGAATATCAAGGAAATCAATTGCTGTAACTTCCATCTTATTGACAGTACGATCAATCATTGTCGTCAAAATTGTATAGAAGAAATATGCAATAATACCTACCATCAAACCTGTTGCTGACGTAACCATTTTCTCGTAAATACCACTAGCAATTGTACTAATGTCGATTTTATTTGCTGTTGCAATGTCGTGGAAAGTACGAATCATCCCTGAAACAGTACCTAAGAACCCAAACATAGGAGCAATTTTGGCAATCGATGAAAGGATACCTAGATTTTTCTCCATGTTATAAATCTCAACACGAGCTGTATTTTCGATTGCCGTTTCAATGTCTCTGATAGGAGAGCCTATACGACTTAATCCTTTCTCTAACAATTTAGCAATCGGAAACGAAGAAGCCTTGCTATAATTCATTGCTCCATTCACATCGCCTTTGTATAACATTTCCTTGATTGTGTACAAGAAAGTACTGTCTAACTTAGATGTCTTGCTAATGTATAAATAACGTTCGATAAATAAGAAAAGGGCAATGAAAAATAACACAAAGATTGGAATCATTACCCATCCGCCTTTTTCAAGAAGGCCTAATATGGTTAAGTCTTCACCAACTTTTGTGGTTGTTGTGATGGCAGTCCCAAGAGTGTCTGCCACCATTGTTTCTGCTTGAAGTAAAATGCTTAAAAGAGCTGACATAGTTTAGTTTTTTATGAATTGTATAGTATGAGTAGCTTGATGTTATTTAGCCTTGTAATACCGACATTCGTAAAGCTAATTTCGTTCTATATTTATGACTAAATATGGGTTGATATTATTATTTTACGACAAGTATAACGAAAAAAAGTGGACTTTATGACATCCTTTGTCCGCAAAATTGTCAAATTAGGCAAGAAGCCGAGCAAGTACACCTTCTTTTAATGAATAACTAGATACTTTTATTGTGTTGATACCGTAGCGTTTTAGAATAAAATCAATTAGGCATACACCCACCACAATCATATCTACCCTTAATTCAATCATCCCAGGCAAGGCCATTCTTTCGGTACGATTATTCGAAACCAATTTTATGAATGAATCTTGGAAAGAAGTTAATGGCAATGTGAATGACACTTCGTCTCTGGTAGGTAGTTGACCAAACGCTTGCATATAGTATAAATCTACCAGCGTATCAAACGAACCAGCAGACCCAATGATACATTCTGGAGCATATTGATGAACCGCATTGGTTAAAGGCAATAAGGTTTCCTCCAAATAGTCCTTCAATAATTGCACAGAACGAGGCGAGATTGGATCAGTCAGCATAAACTTATCCATCAGGCGTTGACCTCCTATTTCAAAACTTTGTTTATAGTAGATACGCTCTTGGTCGCACAGAATGAACTCAACGCTACCTCCTCCAATATCCATAATCATCGAAGGTGTTTTTCCAATATTCATTCCCATTTTCACCCCTTCATAAATCAGTGCAGCTTCCTCATCTCCCGAAATAACGGTGATTGAAATCCCTGTTGCGTCCAAAATACGTTCACAAAACTGCTGCTCATTTTTGGCATTCCGCACGGCACTTGTTGCAGTTGCCATCACGTTTTCTAAAGCAACATCAAAGCGATTGATTATTTCTAAAAAATACTGTAATCCTACAATGCCTCGAAGAATCCCCTCTTCCGTAATAATTCCTTCCGAAATCCCTCCTTTGCCAATCTTAGCGGCATAGCTATCCTCGTGTAACTGAATATATCCTTTCGAAACCGAAGCATCCATTTCAATAATTAATAATTGAAAAGTATTCGTTCCTAAATCTATAATTGCTTTTCTCATCTTCTTAAAATTCTCCATTAAAACACAAAGAACGTTAAGAAATTGTCTTCTTACGAACTTTATCTGCTTTTTTAAGTTAATGGTATAGCTAGTTTACAAAATCTTAGCCCAGTATTCCTTTTTCTTTCTTGGGTTCTTTGCGTGTAAGGCACTCAATCTTTATCTTTACAGCATGGTATTAATAACAGGCATCACGGGTTTAGTAGGCAGTTTTGTTGCCAAACGCTTTATCGAATCAGGTCATTTGGTTGCGGGCATACGACGCAGCACAAGCGATATGACGTTACTTTCTGAAATTGAAGATAAAATCAGATGGTACGAAGGAGATATTCTTGATGTACTAGCTCTTGAAAAAGCGGTTCAAGAAGCGACCTATGTGATTCATACGGCTGCCATCGTATCATTTGCCCCTCGTGACCGAGCTGCCATGTTTCAAACCAACATTGAAGGAACTGCAAACGTGGTGAATGCCTGCCTAGAACATCATATCAAGAAACTCTGCTTTATTAGTTCGATTGCTTCTTTAGGTAGAAAAAATGAAGACGAGTCACTGACAAGTACCGTCATTACCGAAACGAGTAAATGGGAAGAAAGCCCCTTGAATTCGAACTATGCAAAAACAAAGTTTTTAGCCGAAATGGAAGTGTGGCGAGGTGAATCAGAAGGCTTAGATGTAGTTATTGTAAATCCTTCGATTATCTTGGGAGAAGCCGATTGGACAAAAAGTAGCACGCAGTTATTCCGTTATGCTTTTCAAGAAAAAGCCTTCTATCCTACTGGCGATTTAAATTATGTGGATGTACTGGATGTAGCCGAATGTGTTTATCAATTGACAACCTCTGACATCAAGGGAGAACGTTTTATTTTGAATGCAGGAAGTATTTCGTACAAATCATTTTTAGAAAAAGTAGCAACAGCCTTTGGCAAAAAAGCTCCAAGTAAATTAGTTAGTCCGTTCATGGCCTCTATTTTGTGGCGTATTGAAGCCATTCGTTCACGCATTACGGGCAATGCCCCACTCTTGACAAAGGAAACAGCCCTTTCAGCAAGCCATTCTTTCAGCTATCCAAACGATAAAATCAAGCAAACTCTTAGATTTGAATTCAAATCTATCGACGAGTCTATCAAACGAATTTGTGCTGTCTTAGGTAAACGCTATAGCTGATACGCTATCATGTTTGCAAAGGGACTTTTAAGGAGGTGTTTAAAAGTACAGCGTTTAAAGTTCAAAGCATTTTGTGCCAAACAATATTCTATCTTTGGCTTTAATCGGAGCGATGGTCGCTCATAAACTTTTGACTTTTTACACAACCCCGCTTTTTTGCAAACCTAAATCGGTTCAGTATAGTAGCGACTTCTAAATCCTAAAGAGTTCCCAATTTGCCTTTGTAAATTGGCACAGCACATTTCCTATCCATAAAATACAAAAGCGATAAAGCCCGATTTTTGCTTTTCTCAAAAAAAACGCCCAGATTAAACTTAGAAACAACTATTTTGGTTGTAGGTTAAAGAATCACTCACAATAATTGCCATTTTGCTTTACCTCTATTACTCAAAGTGATAGGCTATTGGTGTTTTAGGCAAAACGAGCCTATTCTTTCACTAATCGAATGTAACACTTGTAAAACAAGTCTATAAATCATGCTGGAATCTGAAATCCTTGTAAGCGTAAAAGCATTTGCGGAAAATATCTTAACCAATCTTCCTCCGCACTATTTATACCACAATTTTGCTCATACCTCGTTGGTCGTGGATACAACCTGGGCCATTGCTTCCGAAATGGGCTTATCAGAAAAGGCAACTGAGAATCTACTGATAGCCGCTTGGATGCACGACCTCGGCTATGCAAAAAGCACAACGGATCACGAAACCGCCAGTATTGAAATGGCACAAGCGTTTTTGGAATCGGTCGATTTTCCTGCGAAGCGTCTTGAAAAAGTTATCGAATACATTGATGCTACTCGTATGCCCCAAATGCCCAAAAACGAGAAACAAATGGTGCTTTGCGATGCCGATTTCGCTCATTGTGCTGCCACGGATTTTCTTGAAAAATCAGAAAACTTACGTTTGGAATTCGTTGCCAATGGGCATGACATCTCCGAGAGAGATTGGATTCAAGGCACTTATACCCTTTTTGAAAACCATCATTATTTTACGGGTTACGGAAAGAAAGTGCTTGCTCCTTTAAAAGCCATTAATCAAGAGAAGGTTAAAGAACGACTGAAAAAACTAAAAAAAGCCGATAAAAAAGAGGCTAAACTTTCTGAAGAAATTAGTCAGCAGGTCGAAAAAAACAAAAAGCCTGACAGGGGAATAGAAACGATGTTCCGAACAACATCTTCTAATCATTTCCAGCTTTCGGCTATGGCAGACAATAAGGCCAATATTATGATTTCGGTAAATACCATTATCATCTCCTTGGTGGTAAGCATTCTGCTCCGTAAACTGGAAGACAATGAATATCTGATGATTCCGACCATCATGCTGACAACGGTTTGTTTGGTTGCCACTATTTTTGCCATTTTAGCCACGATTCCGAACGTTACAAAAGGCAGGGTTTCGCCAGAAGACATCAAGAACAGAACTGCTAATCTACTTTTCTTTGGCAATTTCTATAAAATGGAACTGGCAGACTACGAAGCTGGCATTAAAGAAATGATGCACGATTCAGATTTTTTATACTCATCCATGACTCGTGATATTTATTATCTGGGAAAAGTGTTGGGCAAGAAATACAAACTGCTTCGCATCGCTTACAGTATTTTCATGTATGGCTTTGCAGCGTCCATTATCGCATTTGGCATTGCTGTGATATTTCAAAAATAACATTGGTAAGTAATAATTTAAAATTATGAATTCTAAATTTTGGGTTTAATAATCTAGCTATCAATTCTTTATAGACAAGAATATTCATCAACAATCATTATTTCTCAAGCGTATTTTCCTGAGCGTATGAAAAAATTTATATTATTATCCCTATTACTGAGTTTTTGTATGCTCTCACAAGCTCAGGAAAAACAGGTAAGTTACCGACTCTTTTTAATTGGCGATGCGGGTGAACCCTTACCTGATGGGACAGACCCTGTGCTTAATAACTTAAAAAAACAATTAACCGTCGCTGGAAAAAACAGTGCTGTTATTTTTTTAGGTGATAATATTTACCCCAAAGGACTCCATAATAAGGATGATGCAAATCGCAAACAAGACGAAAGTCGGCTAACTCCTCAACTAGATATAATCAAGAATCATACGGGTTTAGGCTTTGTAATCCCCGGTAATCACGACTGGGAACAAGGTGGAAAACACGGTTGGGAATTTATTAAAAATCAAGAAGCGTTTGTGGCAGAATATCTGCAACGAAACGATGTGTTCTTCCCAAAAGGAGGATGTCCAAGCCCTCAAGAAATTCATGTTAGCCCTAAACTAACACTGGTTTTACTGGATACGCAATGGTTTCTACACCAGTGGGATAAGCCCGCAGAACACGCTGATTGCGACATCAAAACGTTACCAGCCATGTTGGCAGCAGTAGATGACATTTTGTTTAGAAACCAAGACAAAAAAGTAGTCGTATTGGGACATCATCCGATGTACTCTCATGGAATGCACGGAGGGTATTTCACTGCAAAAGACCACCTGTTACCACTGCACGAGCTAGGAGTGAATATTCCTTTGCCCGTGATTGGAAGTATCTATCCGCTTTATCGTTCATTGATTGGCAACATTCAAGATATTCAACATCCGATTTATAAAGAAATGCGAGATGGATTAACGAGTATCTTCAAACAATACCCCAATGTAATCTATGCCAACGGACATGAACACAATATGCAGTGGATTGTCAGAGATTCGATTAACTACATTACTGCTGGTTCGGGTTCAAAAAATACGCCTGTCAAAAAGGGCAAGGACGCACTATTTGTGGCTGAGAAAAAAGGATTTGCAGTCCTTGAACTCTTTGATGACGAGTCCTTTACCTTGCAATATATGGGAACAGGTGACACGCCTCTTTTCACGAGCAAACTCCCTTTAAAACAGGCTCACCCTCAAAACGTTGGTACTGATAGCAGTGTTGCAACGAATATTCCCAATGCAAATTTCAAAGCAAATTCCTTTAAAAAATGGCTTTTAGGTGCCAATTATCGAGATATTTGGACGAAACCTATTAATACGCCTACGCTCCATCTGAGAGAAGAACAAAAAGGACTAACGATTATTCAACGAGGTGGTGGACAGCAGACCTTATCCTTACGTTATAAAGCACAAAGTGGAGGAGAATACGTAACTCGTTCCGTTGAAAAATACCCTGAAAGTGCAGTACCAGCCGCCATCAGAAGTCGCTTTACGGTTGAAATTGTCGGCGATCAGATTTCAGCATCGCACCCATTTGCAGCCTTAGCCATTCCTACATTAGCAGAGGCAATTGGGGTTTTGCATACCAATCCGAAATTAGTACACATCGAAAACGATACTACTTTAGGCAAATACCAACACCTTTTTGCCAATCAACTCGCACTCTTTGAAGAACGACCAGAAGAAGGATTTGCAGGAGCAAAAAAGACCTACTCTACCAGTAAACTGCGGGAAAAACTTGACAAAGACAATAAAAATCTTGTTGACCAACACGCATTTTTACAGGCGAGACTCTTAGATATGCTTATTGGTGACTGGGATCGTCACGAAGACCAATGGCGTTGGGCAGCATACGAAAATGGCAAAAAAACAATATTCAAGCCTATTCCTCGTGACCGAGATCAAGCCTTTTTTGTGAGCCAAGGGCTTTTACCTAAAATTATTTCTCGAAAATGGATTTTGCCCAAAGTGCAGGGATTCGACTATAAAATCAGGGATATTAATACCTTCAATGCCAATGCCAACGAAGTGGATCATTCGTTTTTGACCGCTTTGTCGGAACAGGATTGGATACAAGCCGCACAAGCAATTCAGCAAAAAATCACAGATAGCGTCATTAAGGTCGCACTGGATAAAATGCCTAATCCTGATAATCATAAGGAAGAAATTGCCAACAAACTCAAACAACGAAGAGCAGATTTACAGACATACGCCCTACAATATTACCGCTTTTTAACCAGAGAAGTAGATATTAGGGCATCGGATAAAGATGAATTTATCGAGGTAGAACGACAAAAAGATGGTAAAACTAGCGTTCGTATTTTTGACTTAAACAAAGAAAATGAAAAAAGCACTCTCGTTTATCATCGTATTTTTGACCCAAAAATCACCAAAGAAATCAGAATCTGGGGATTAGATGGCGAAGATCATTTTGAGGTATTGGGGAATGCTAAAAAAGGAATCAAAACTCGTTTGATTGGAGGCAAAGGAAAAGATGCCTTTTTCGATAGTTCGTCGGTAGCTAGAGGAGGTAAAAAAACCTTCATTTATGATAAAGTAAAAAACACATCCATTCAATCAGGTGAGGAAACCGTTGACAAAACAACGGACAACAAGCTCAGTGTCAATAACCTAAACACTTCCGTTTTTACTTATAATCGGCTTGCTCCCATGGCTTCGTTTGCCTACAATGCAGACGACGGACTTTATATTGGCGGTGGTATTCAGTTTAGAAAAAACTCATTCAGAAAAACTCCTTACGCAGCAGAACATACACTGACTGGAAATTATGCCTTTTCAACGGATGCGTTTAATCTATATTACATAGGCAATTTCATTGACCTAATTGGTAAAACAGACTTGCAAGTAAAACTCACCTTACAACAAGAAGGATTGGTAAATAATTTCTTCGGCATGAGCAATGAGTCTGAATTTAAAAAAGAAAAGGGTATTCAATATTATCGAACAAAATTAAGCAATTACGAAAACAGCCTCCTCTTCCGCAATCATTTCGGAAAAGCAAGTCTCTATTATGGATTACTCTATTCTGGCTATCAAGTTAGACCAAATCGAGCTCGCTATATTAATGACTATGCTGCTCCAGGAAGTTTGCTTTATCAAGAAAGAGATTACATTGGCACACGTGTCGGCTTCACAGTTGATACTCGAAACAGTCCTAGTTTAACCACAACGGGCTTATTATTGGATGTCAATGCAACCTATCAGCATGGTATTTTAACCTCTATCGACGATGAGATTCTGAACCTAAAAGGCTCGCTTGCTTTTTACCATACCTTCAAATTACCTGCTAGTGTAACCTTTGCAACTCGCTTTGGTGGGGCGGTTAATTTAGCAGATTATGAATTTTATCAAGCTAATACACTTGGTGGACTTACTAATTTAAGAGGATTTCGAGACAATCGTTTTTCTGGACAAAACTCCTTTTATAATAACACCGAAGTTAGGGTAAAACTTTTCAGTCTTAAAAGTTATTTATTCCCCCTCAATTTAGGAATATTAGCCTTTAATGATATCGGCAGAGTCTGGAATCCAACGGAGAAATCAGCGAAATGGCATGACGGATATGGCGGTGGACTCTGGTTTTCGCCCTTTCAATTAGCTGTTGTTACGGGAACCTATTCGGTATCTGACGATGATAAATTATTCAACATCAAATTAGGATTTTTCTTCTAAAATAGAAAAATCCTAATTCGGAAACTTATCTAAGCTCAGCCGTTGTTATCAATGACAACGATACGATTGCACAGCGTCAGCAACAAGATAGAAGATGAAGACAATAACAACAGACCTTTCCGAATTTAAACGAACTGGATTTGCCAACGGGAAACTTTCATTTCGCCCATTCGTAGCATTTTTGCGAAAAAAAATTAGTGAAAGTAAAGGATTACAAGCACCAATATTTGAGTATATCATTGAGAAGTTTGAAGCATATCCCGAGTTACTGGAACCCTTAGACGACCCTGAGTTATTTCATTTAGATACCACCTTAATTGATTTAATTAACCTCGTATTGTTCCCGTTGGCTTCGGAAAACGAAAAGCAACTATATGCGTTTAGCCTACCATTTTATTTACAGCTCTTCCATCACTCTAAAGCATTTGAAGAAGCTTTTATTGAAGACGGTTTATTAACCTTCAATGCGTCTGTAAAAGAGGAAGAAATTACTAAAAATAAGACGCAACTTGCCTACAAAGGAATTTTAGAGAAATTTTTCGGAATGGAGGTTGACATCAATGAAGAGATGACCTATATCTTTAAAAACAAAAAAAGTGGCTTACAAAAATACTATCAAATAAATTCCGACAGTCGTTTTATAGACATTCGTTACATCGGTGACAAGCCCTTGTGTGTTCCAGAAAAAGGCACGTTGTGTAGCGAAAAAAACAAGATTATTGATATTGAACAACTGAAGACCAAATTACCTTTAGAAGATTTTGTGTTTGAAGGTTTTGGCGTAATTAGTATCAAAGACGTAACTCAAGAAGCGGCTTTAAACGAAATGAAGAACATTGGATTAAAGCATGATGCCACCGATGTTCAGACCTATAAGTCATTAGAAGAATCTATTAAGGTATTACTTGGTATTAGCGATATTAAGGTGAATATATTCCCCTTATTGCAGGTGAATAATAGCTACGTTATTTCGGAAGAATACAACCGTAAAACGATGCTGATTATTCCTTCGGAAGGTAATAAACAGTATGGCGTTTTTGGTGAGGGCTGGAAAAAATTCGAGCAAAATCCCAGTACGATTCTAGTCCCGAACCTACTTGATTTAGACTCCTCAAATAACATCGTATTTGAAGGGTTATTAGAAAAACAGTTCAACGGCTATTTGATGATTCCGATTCAGAATCAAGGTAAATTAATCGGCATATTGGAAGTAGCAAGTAGTCTGCCCAACCAATTGGGAGCAGAGGAAATGAATAAAATCAACTTAGCCCTTCCCATTCTGGAACAAGCAATTAATTACTACAATGAAAATTTTGAGAATAAAATAGAGCAATTAATTAAAGAGAAATTCACCTCCTTGCAGCCTGCTGTCGAATGGAAATTCAATGAAGTTGCTTGGGATTATTTGAAAAATAAAGATTCCAAAAATAAGCAAATTGGTAATATCATTTTCAAAGAGGTATATCCGCTTTATGGAGCCATTGATATTCGAAATTCATCTATTGAGCGAAACAAAGCCCTTTTGAGAGATTTCGAAACGCAATTACACATCATAGACGCTACCTTGCAACACATTCGGCAAGAGCGAGACTTACCTATTATTGAAGAATTAGCATTCAAAAATCAACAGTTTTTAAAACTGATTCAAGATGGAATTTCACCCGATGATGAAATTCAATTAAATTACTTTTTCTCAGAAGAAATCGAACCAATTTTCAAACATTTACTTGATTTAAATGGAACAGACCATACTGCACTTTCTTATTATTTTGTTGTAACCGAACATAATTTTGGTCAAGTATATGAATTTCGTAAGGCATTTGAAGATAGCCTAAATACGATCAATACAACGGTGAGTAACTATCTGGAAGAAGAAAAAGAAAAGATACAGCAGGCGTATCCAAACTATTTTGAGAAGTACAAAACGGATGGTGTAGAATACAACATTTATGTCGGACAAAGTATCTGTCCGAATCAAGTGTATAACCCCATTTATCTCCGTAATTTGCGACTTTGGCAATTAACTTCTATGGCCGAAATCACCCAAATTACCAGAATATTACTGGGAAGTTTGCCCATTGCACTAGAAACTACCCAGTTAATCTTGGTTCATAGCAATTCGATTGACATTAGTTTCAGAAAAGATGAACGTCGATTTGATACGGAGGGGGCATATAATTTACGATACGAAATCATGAAAAAACGTATTGATAAAGCACTCATAAAGGGAACAGGCGAACGACTAACTCAGCCAGGGAAAATAGCCATCGTTTATGGCAATGTAAAAGACCTAGATGATTACCTTGGGTATATTGAATTTTTGCATAGCAAAGGGCTTGTTAATCAAGAAATTGAATACCTTGAGCTTGAAGAAATGCAAGGAGTATATGGGCTAAAAGCGATTCGGATAACGGTATCATAACAAGTACTAATCTTAATTACTTAGAAAACATTAACCCAAAATTCAGTAGCGGTTGCATGGTTCATCCATGAAAAAATAGGTACTTTCAGTAACGGTAGAACAGGCTACCTTTTTTTGGAAAAAACAAAGTTTTTAATTATCTTGGCACTAATACATGTGGTTGTCTAAAAAGTTCAAAAGACAATGAATAAAATTCATTTTTAAGACCCTCACAATCATTTTAGTATTTCAAAGGTGTACTAAAATGGTCTATGTAGAGATTTAGTGTATCACCACCTTACCTAGGAAAAGCAATGATGGAAGAAGATTTTGAAGATCAGCAAGAAGATGTTCTCCATTCTGTAAGGCGTTTTGAAACAATGCTCGAACAACGAGAGAGTTCATTCTTCGACCTTGATACATACGAACAAATAGTGGAACACTATATGGACGAAGGGAAAATTGAGGCAGCAATGAGGGCTTGTGAAATTGCACTAGAACAATATCCCTATGCCCTCGAAATGATGCTCTGTAAAGCAGAGTTATATTCGAATACCAATAAGTTTGACGAAGCACTAGAAATTCTCGATAAAGCAGAAACATTTAATCCTGCGGATACCGATATTATCTATCTTAAAAGTACCATATTCAACCTAAAGGGAGATTTTCAATCTGCCATTGAGGTACTAACAGAAATGCTTGATTTTTCGGAAGAAAAAGACGAAGTGTATTTTCATATTGGACTGGCATATCAGAGTTGGGAAAAACATCATAATGCCGTAGAAGCCTTCAAACAGGCTATTGAAGTCAATATGAACAATGAAAATGCCCTTTATGAACTTGCTAATAGTTTAGATCAAATAGGTTCGCTAGAAGAAAGTTTACCCTATTATGAGAAATTTATCGATAACGATCCTTTCTCTCATAATGCTTGGTATAACATCGGAATTGCGTATTCTAAAATGGCTCGCTTTGAAGAAGCTGCCAACGCTTACGAATATGCAGTGGCTATTAAAGAAGATTTTTCATCGGCACATTTCAATTTAGGAAATGCCTATATGAATCTGGAAAAATGGCCGAAAGCAGAAGAAGCCTATCGCTACTGCCTCGAACACGAAGAGATTTCGCCAGAGGTTTATTGCTGTTTGGGAGCAAGTATTGAACGCCAAGAACGTTACGAAGAGGCGATTCACTACTACAAAGACTCTATCAAATTAGACCCACTTTGGGAAGACGGTTATTTGGGCGTTGGCATTTGTTTGTCAGAAATGGAAAAGTGGTTTGAAGCCTTGCATTTCTTGAAAAAAGCAACGTCGTTGAGTGACAATAATTCGTATCATTGGCTTGCTTTAGCGGATGCAGAAGCCAATGTGGGCAATCTAATTTCAGCGATGGAAGCCTATCAGCTCGCTGCGGAATATGACGATACGAATTTGGAAGCATGGGTTAAGTGGTCTGTTTTGAACCATGAACAAGGCGATTTTGATGCTGCGGCAAACATTGTGATGTCCGCTATGGAACAAATGCCAGAAGAAGCTGAATTGTATTATCGTGCATCCATCTATTTGATAAAAGCAGGGAAATACCAAGAGGCATTCAACTATCTGGAAACGGGATTAACCATCAACTATGATGTACACGAAATCATGTTTGAATACTTCCCTGATTTAGAAGCACAAAAGGCTATTTACCGAATTATTGATCAGTATAAAAATAAGTTAGATTAATAAGAAACTATAAGTTTCCTTTATAAAGAAAAGCCTCGCATCCATTTCGGAAACGAGGCTTTTTTATGCACTTACTAAACGATATTAAGCTTTTTGTCTAAACTTCATCACGCTACTTTTTAATGAGTCAATGATGTAATACATACAAGGTACTAATAAGAGGGTTAAGAACATCGAGCTAGTTAAGCCACCAATAATTACCCACGCCATACCATTTTTCACTTCCGCTCCCGAACCTGTTGCCAAGGCAATCGGTAACATACCCGTTATCATGGCGATGGTGGTCATCAAGATAGGACGCAAACGCTCTTGCCCTGCTTCGATTAGTGCTTCTTTAACGGATAAGCCTTGTTCTTTTAAGTGATTGGTAAAGTCCACAATCAAGATACCGTTTTTAGCTACTAAACCCAATAACATAATCAATCCTACAATCGCAAAGATGGTTAAAGACTCCATCGTTAATGCCAAGGCTAACAACGCTCCGATTAGGGCTACTGGAATAGAGAACAGTACCACAAATGGATAAACCACACTTTCATAAAGAGCCACCATGATTAAGTACACCAATAGAATACCCAACAACATCGCCAAACCTAAACTTCCAAATGCGTCTTTCTGACGTTGTGCTTCTCCTTGATAATCAACGGTTACACCAGCAGGAAGTTTAATTTTTGCCACTTCTTTCTGAATATCGGCAACAATTGTTCCCGTAGGACGACCAACAGCAGAAGCCGTTACTTTAATCGAATTCATACGATCTGAACGTTCTAAAACCGATTGTCCAACTACCTCCGAAACGGTTGCTACATCCTGTAATTTAATAATTGCTCCACGACTGTTACGAAGCGTCAACTCACGAACATTTTCAATTGAGCGTTTGTCCGACTTATCAAGTGAAATATTAATCGGATATTCCTCTCCGCCTTGTTTAAACTTCGACTGATCATTTCCTCTAAATGCCAACTGAATTGCTCCCCCCACTTCCGTAACACTCAAACCAGCATTAGCCATTTTATCACGGTCTAGCTTAATCGCAATTTCCGTTTTTAAACTTTTCGTACTAAACTCAACGTAGTCAGTGCCAGGGGTTTTACGAACAACTGCTTTAATCTGATTAGCAATATTCTGAATCGTTTCCATATCAACCCCTTTTACGGCAATCTGAATTGGAGCTTCGCTACTACCAGTAATCGTAGTTAAACGAACAACAACTTTCACCCCTGCTAGTTTACCTACTTCATCCCGAATCATCATTCCGAATTCGTCAGACGAAAGTTTACGTTTTTCTTTCGCCACTAACACAACCGATATTTCAGAAATATTTGAATTCGAACTTCCTGTTCCTGCTGCACCTGTTTGTGTTCCTACATTAGCAAAGACTTTTTCAACCTCTGGTTTGCTCAAGATGAGTTGCTCTACTTTCTTGGTCATTAAGTTGGTTTCTGACAACGGTGTTTGAGGAGCCATTTCTAGCTGCACCGCAATTTCGCCACGGTCGCTACTACCTGCAAAAGATGAACCAATAAATCCTTTTGCCAATAACATAATCGAACCGACAAACATGATTACGATAGCAATTAAGACCCAACGTTTATGGCTCAATGACCACTTTAGAAGTTTACCATATTCCTCTTTGATTCCATCAATAAAGCCTTCGAAGGCTAAGTTGATTCTTCCCCAAAGCGTGTCTTTACTCAATACTTCAACTTTACCCCATCTTGATGCCAATAAGGGCGTTAAGGTAAAGGAAACAAACAAACTCATTAAGGTTGAAAATACTACTACCAACGAGAATTCACGCAAGATATTCCCAATCAAACCGCCACTCATCGATAAAGGTAAGAATACCACAACGTCCACTAAGGTAATCGCCATTGCGGTAAAGCCAATTTCCTGACGACCTTCGATGGCTGCCTCTACTTTTGATTTACCCATTTCGAGGTAACGATAGATATTTTCTAAGACTACAATACTATCATCCACCAAAATACCCACGACTAATGATAAGCCCATGAGGGTCATCAAGTTAAGTGAGAAACCAAACAAATACATCAAAATAAAAGTTGGAATCATTGCCGAAGGAATTGCCACCAATACAAACAAGGAACTTCTGAAACTGTGTAAGAAGAACAACATAACAGCTCCCACAATAAGAATCGCCAAAAATAAATCGTGGATTACGGCATCAGCAGAAGCTAAGGTATAAACCGATTGATCGGCTGCAATATCATAATTGAAATGTTGAGCAGCATACGTTTTTTGAATGGCAATCAACTTTTCTTTTACCAATTTACTCACATTTACCGCATTGGCATCGCCTTGTTTCACAATCTCAATACCAATACCAGCTTTTCCATTATTTCTATTTAATGTTTTTGCTTCCGTTTGTCCGTCTGTAATACTCGCTAAATCGCTCAACAATACACGGCTACCATCGGTATTTTGACGAATAATTAACTTTCTTAATTCCTCTACTTTTACCAATTTAGCATCCATCCGAATGGAAGTACGATTGCTATTGCTCAAAATACTACCTGCTGGGAAAGAGCTATTACTCGTCGAAATAAGCTGATTTACCTGTGCCGACGAAATATTATACGCCTGTAATTTATCATTATCTAAATTTACCTGAATTTCTCGCTCATTACCCCCAATTAAACGAACCGTACCAACTCCTGAAACATTCGACAAAACGGGTTTGATTTTTTGGTCAATCAAATCGTATAATTCAGGCTCTGACATATTTGCGGAAGCACTAATTCTCAATACTGGAATCTCATCGGTGTTGAAACGACTAACAATTGGGTCATCGGCATCGTCAGGTAAGGTTGATTTTATCTGATTGATTTTTCGTTCTGCATCTCGTTGAGCATCAAGGGTATTAATTCCTGATTTTAGCTGAACTGTTACAACAGAAACCCCTTCGGATGATGTTGACGAAAGTTTATCGACTCCTTCAATGGCAGATATAGCATCTTCAATCGGCTTGGTGACTGTACTCTGAATCTCATCAGAAGACGCTCCACGATAAACCGTTTGAACAATAACAATATTGGCTTCAAATTTTGGTAATAAGTTATAATTCAATTGTTTATAACATACAAAACCAAACAATATAAGCGTTACGAAGATTACTGTAATCAGTAATGGTCGTTTTATAGATAGCTCGGTGATTGACATATTTTTAACGATTATTGGTTGTTAGTTTTAGTGATTTTGCTACCATTAGTCAAGTTAATTTGTCCACTAGTAACTACTTCTTGTCCTGCTTGTAAACCCGAAACGACTTCGATGTTTTCGCCTACTTCACGTCCAACCGTAATTTTTTGAATCTTCGCCACGTTGTCTTGTACCACATAGACATACGGATTTTTAGTACCTTCTACTAAAGCCAATTTCGGAATTTGTAATACGCTCGCTCTACGTCCTAAATCAAAACCTACCATTACATACGTACCTGCACGTAAGGCATTGGTATTCAATTGTAATTCAACACGGTAGTTATGGTTTTCGTCCCCTTTAGGAGAGATGAATTTCACATGACCCACAAAGGTCTTGTTTGGAAACACATCCGATGTAATCGAAGCTGCTTGACCTACTTTTAGTTGATATACATCTTTTTCGTTGACAAAAACAACCGCTTTTAAGTGTACATCATCCACAATGGTAGCAATCACAGTCCCTGGATTTACGTATTCACCAGCCATTAGTTTACGAGAAGTAACTACGCCACTGATTGGAGCAATGATATTTCCGTCGGCAATTTGTTGTTTTACTTGTTCAATTTGGATACGAGTATTTTCAACATCATATTTAGAATTGATCACACTTAATTCTGTTCCTGCATTTCCTTTCAGTAAATCGCTGTTACGTTGCAAATCTTTTTCTAACTTAGCCAAGGTCAATTCATTAGCTTTCAAGTTGATTTGTTTAAGTTTTACATCTAACTTACCGATAACCTGTCCTTGAGCAACTCTTGAACCTACTTCGATACCCAATTTTTCAATTTTTCCTTGAACACCAATCGAAAGAGTTGCTTCGTTGTTCAATTCTAAGTTGGCGGGTAAATTTACTTTACCATCATAAGGTAAATAATCTGCTTTGACCGTTGACACTGCTACGGGAATAATGGTACGGTCAATCGTCACCTTGTTAGCTTCGATTTTTTGTTTGTTATTGTACAGTTTGAATGCGATGAATCCTACTAAAGCAAGTAGCGAAACCGTGATGATTAAAGACTTTTTCATCTGATTATAATGTTTAGTTATTTTTAATGGTATCAGATGGAACGCTTAATCATGCCTCTGTGTATCAAAGATTTTTAGCATGAGCGTTTCATTGATATGAATAATTAGAATTGACTGATATAGCTTTTTAAATTACCTTTTGATTTTTCGTGTTCGAGTCGTGAACTCAAGACACTAATCAAAGATGTGACATAATTACTTTGTGCTTCTTTATACGAATAATCAGCATTTAGCAAGTCTGAAAGTGGTGAAACGCCTTGTTGATATTCCAAATTACTTGCTTCAAAAACCTGTTTGGCAAAGGCCAAATTTTCTCGATTAATTCCTAAATCTGTTTGTGATTTTTGTAACTGAGCCGTTGAGTTTTTGAAGGATAAACTCAAATTATCAGCATTCAATTTTAGGTTCGTTCTAGCATTAGCGAGTGTCAATTCTGATTGTTTTAACTGACTACTTTTACGATAACCACTA
>JBMLRK010000314.1:0-2712 GCA_049241065.1 Spirosomataceae bacterium | reverse complement strand
TTTCAAGAATCATATTTTCACACAACTATGTTTTCTATATGTCTATGTGGTTAAATAATTTTCCTACGAATAAAACATGATTCCAAGTACTCAAACATATCGTTTATCACTTAGCGACAAGCCCCCATTGGTAGATAACGCATTCATTTTCAAGGGAGATGAAGGCAACCCGCTACTCGCTCCAAGAGGTGTTTGGTCAGTAGAAAACAAATTGATTATTGCCGATACAGGACAAAATAGAGTCTTCATCTGGAACAATACACCCACCTCAGAGTTCAGCCCTCCCGATGTCGTGTTGGGTCAACTCGAAACCACCGATACAGGACGAAACTCAGGGCATCAAGCAAGTGCCAGTACCCTCCAATACCCATCAGGCATTTGGTCAAACGGCAAAATACTGATGGTCGCAGATGCTTGGAATCACCGAGTACTCATTTGGCATACCTTCCCCACCCAACACGGACAAGCTGCCGATGTTGTAATAGGGCAACCCAATTTTGAAAATAATCAACCCAATGTAAAAGGCATCGGTTCGAGTCCAACCGCACAAAGCCTCAACTGGCCTTATGGCGTATTTTCAGACGGAAACCAACTCTGGATTGCCGACACAGGAAACAGACGAGTATTATACTTCCAAACCATCCCAACGCAATCCTTTCAACAAGCAGACGGCGTAATTGGTAAACCCTCTTTTGAAGAACGAGATTATGAAAACCACGAACCCATCTGGCCTTACTCCGTCCGAGTAGCTCCAAACGGGCAAATGAGCATTGCCGATACCCAATATTATCGAACCTTACTCTGGAACGATTGGCAATCAGCTTTTACAAATCCAGCCGACATCATCATCGGACAAGCCGATTTTGAATCAAATGGACAAAATCAATTTGGTTTATTTCCCAAAGAAAACAGCCTAAATTGGGTGTATGACAGCTTTTTTTACAAAAAAGGCTTATTCGTTGCTGACACAGGAAACAGCCGTTTATTATGGTTTGAAACCATTCCCGAAGCCAATGCAGCCATTGCGACTAATTTAATCGGGCAAGCCAGTTTTACCATTGGTAGCGAAAACGCCAACACCCGTTACGGAACAGACAAGCAACTCTATTGGCCATTTTCGCTTTGCATTACAGATAATCAGCTTTTTGTAGCCGACACAGGCAACCATCGAATTATTATTTTCCATCTCAATCAATAATCAATATGGAAGTTGCTCCATTACTTTTAGCGAGTATCGTCGGTTTTTCTCATGCTTTCGAAGCAGATCATTTAGTAGCAGTTAGCAACATCGTAACTCGACGAAACAACCTGTTATTAGCACTAAAAGACGGCATTTATTGGGGCTTAGGACATACCTCGACCATCGTGTTGATGGGGTGTATTTTCATTTTAGGGAAACTAGCATTCAACGAAAATAGCTTTCATTACTTAGAAGCAACCGTTGGGGTCATGCTCATTATCTTAGGGTTGTTCAGATTATCCAACCTAAATACCACCTCACATCATGCAACCAACCACCATCATCCAAACCATGAACATAAATTAGCTTACGGAGTAGGACTTATTCATGGTTTAGCAGGAAGTGGAGCATTAATTTTATCCGTCTTAACCACCATCAAAGGCATCATCAATAGCCTCTTATATTTATGTATCTTTGGCATGGGTTCAATCGGAGGCATGATGTTAGCCGCAGGAATTTTTAGCATTCCTTTTTCTGAAAAAATCATTCAAAACAACACCATACGCAAGGGCATGACCATACTATCATCCCTTTTTTGCATTGGACTAGGAATCTCAGTCATTTATCAACAGCTAACATAACATGGAATACAACGAATCTGACTTTGTAGAATACGCATTAAAGCAAACAGAAATTGAAATTTTGGCTCGAAAAGATAACCATTTTGAGTTAATCAACGGCTTTCAAATTGAAGTAGAAGCACGAGATTTATACCGATTATCGCATGAAGGTTGGGTAATTTCCCCCTTTGATGACATCGGAAAATTATGTAATTTTCTAAAAAGTAATATCGACAATAAACCTGAAAATAATTAATTCAATGGAAAAACGGGAACTTTGGATAGTCGCCCTTTCAGAAAGTATTTCAAAGCCAAATCATTATGCCTTAATATTGGAAGAAACCACCAGCAAAAGACGTATTCCACTCATTATTGGTCTTAACGAAGCACAAGCAATTGCCATTGCGATGGAAAAAATGCAACCCAATCGCCCGCAAACACACGACTTATTCCAACAAACAATCCTCCAGCTCAACGCCACACTCCAAGAAGTACTCATTTATCACTTAGAAAAAGAACTCTTTTACGCCTACCTCATCCTCAAAACGGACACAGGACTGCTCGAAATTGATGCACGCCCATCCGATGCCATCGCCTTAGCCGTCCGATTCGGATGCCCCATTTTTGCCACCAACGAAGTATTTGAAAATTCAGCCTACGATTTTGATGAAAAAACCCGTGATAAACGAGGTTCTTATGCCGAATACACCTTAGAAGAATTAGAAGAACTACTCCAAAAAATCATCAAAAAAGAGGATTACGAAAGTGCAGCAAGAGTAAGAGATGCCATAGAAAAACGGATGAGAGGGTAGTGGTTACTTGACGAAATGCAGTAGCGTGTCACACACGCAAGCCAAAACTTGAAACAGTCACTAGTCCGTTTGTACAAAAGCTGAATAATAGGTTGCCAAT
>JBMLRK010000313.1:0-2123 GCA_049241065.1 Spirosomataceae bacterium | reverse complement strand
AAAATTAAGGCTCTGATACCATCGGTAACCATTTCTGCTTGACGTTCCAAAAAGATGCCGTATTTGGTCAAGAAGGAAACCTCATTTTTTACTTTCGTCTTTTCTAATTCTCTTCTGATTTGTTTATGACAACAAGGAGCAACGACAATCAGCTTGGCGTTACCGTTGATTCCTTTGTAAATGGCATCGTCTGTGGCAGTGTCGCAAGCGTGTAGGGCAATGAGTAAGTCGATGGCATCGCAATCGTAATCTTGGATAGTTCCCTGTACAAAATTGAGGGCATCAAAGCCCGATTTTTGAGCAATCTCATTACAAAGACTCACCAAATCCTGACGATATTCTACTCCCGTAACCACTGTGTCTAGTTCCAGGACTGAATGTAAGTAATCGTACAAAGCAAAAGTCAAATAACCTTTTCCAGAACCCATATCGACCACTTTTTTAAGTGGACGTTCGTCATTGGCTTCTTTGATTAAGGAACTCAATAATTCAACAAAGTGATTGATTTGCTTATACTTATCCTGAGCATTTTTGAAAACGTTACCTGCTTCGTCCGTAATTTTTAGTTCGTATAAATACGCTTTATCATTGGGTTTAAGCAGGCGTTTCTTTTCACGATTATGCTCTTGTGAAGGCTTTTCTTTACTACTCGCTTTGCTTTCTTTTAAGATAGCTTTGCTGTTTTTACGGTTTTCAAAAAGAACATCTTTTTCTGTAGTAAAAAGTGTTGCTACCATAAAACCTTGTTGCAAATAGTCTGTTAGAAGAGCGATGCCTTCATGGACACTATAATTTTTAACAATATCATTGGTTTTATTCCGAAAGGTAAAGGCTAACTTTTGTTCTCGTTTGATGATAACTGAACGGACATAAATATTTTTAAGAGCTGAGTCTGCTCCTTGATAATTACCGAGTGAAATTTTAATAAACGTCTCCTGTTCTAAACTATCCGAAATCGTTTGGGTAAATTGTTGTATCGTTGCTGTAATGCTCATAATGCTGGTTGAAAAGACAAAGATACGGATTAAGGATTAAGGATTTTGGATGTAGGCTTGTGAAGCTGCTTAAACTTTCTCGAAATGGGTGAATAAATGTACCTGATAAGTATTTTTATTGCTTAGTATAATTTAAAAAGCCTTGATAAGAAAGCATGGATTTTATCGCTATTTCGGGAGCAACTGAGGCTCCATATACGCCATATTTTCCATACAATGCGTCGAATGAATAGAGAGAGGTGGACGGACTATAAGAGTCGTTTTCACTTTTTCTTGTGAATTTTTGTAAGCCTAATTGTAATGCTCCACTCGTGTTTTGCATCAAAGCAAATGTCGATTTTCTATTATTTGCAGTGATAGTCAGAACGCTTTTGTCGGCTGATAATGACCATTTTCCAGAACCTGTTGGGGTACTAAAGGTACTATCTGATTTGAATTCAAAATTTAAGCTTTTGTTCAACACCACGATTATCCCTGCCGGGTCAATCAATAAACCATCAGAGACAGCAGTTTTTGTGTTAATTGAATCTTGAACGAGTCCTGCAATAATTTGGCTTGTGGTAGCCGTGTAGGTTTTTGTATCAACATTGGTGGTGATTCCCGTTAATTTCCATTTACCAACGATACCTGTATTTGTCGTATTTCCTCCAGTGTTCGTGCCAGAACCTCCTGTTATATCGGGATTAATATTGTCTGCACAAGAAAATAAAAAAGCTGACAACAAAAGTACTATGGCTAGGGTGCGTGCGTTTTCTGTCATTTTAAATATAGGGTTATTGCTTTTTTAATTTATAAACGAGTAATTTTTAGAACTATTACGAATATTTATGGGCGTTTTAAAACAGCTTTAGGGAAAAAATGCTGCCCGATTTGAGCAGCACTTTTTATGTTTATTTTGTGTAATTATAAGTTCCCTGATACGAAAGAAATGCATCAACTTCGGCTTCACTTGGTTTGGGGCCATATATTCCATAAGCACCAAAAACAGCATCTAAAAAATAAGTAAAATCCGAAGGAGTAAATTTATCAGAGGGGCTAGATCTAGTAAATTTTTTCATACCTAATTGTAAACTCGTTGAGGTATTGCTAATAACTTCAAAAGTACTTGATTGGCCAGTGCTTGATGTT
>JBMLRK010000312.1:0-1146 GCA_049241065.1 Spirosomataceae bacterium | reverse complement strand
GAACTTCTGGCTCAAAAAGAAGTCGAACTGGAGCAAACAAAAAATGAACTAGAGCAAAAAGACATCAAGCTAGAGCAACAAGACATCGAACTAGAGCAAACCAAAAATAAACTGGAGCAAAAAGACATTGAACTAGAAGCCTTACGTAAACAACTAGAGGCACTTAAAAATAAATAACCCATAAAGCCTTCTGAATCACGAAGGCTTTATTTATTTGGCTCTTTATGAAATTACTTGGTTTAACGCAGACAGGGTTTTGAACCCTGTCTGCGTTGGATGATAAAATTTTATGACCAAGTAAAATCATAAAGAACCATTTATTTTCATCCATGACATACAATCTTATTACGATTCTTGGGCCAACGGCTTCTGGCAAAACCAAATTAGCCGTTCAGTTAGCAGCCCAATTACAAGGCGAAATTATCAGTGGCGATTCTCGGCAGGTATATCGAGGAATGGACATTGGTACGGGCAAAGATTTAAACGAATATCAAGTCAATAACCAACACATCCCCTATCACCTCATCGACATTGTGGAGGCAGGAGACAGTTACCACATTCATAAATTTCAAGAGGATTTCCAACTAGCTTTTGACGATATTCGTCAGCGAAATAAACTACCTATTCTGTGTGGCGGCTCAGGAATGTACTTGGAAGCGGTATTGAAGGGCTATCAATTAACCTCCATTCCGATTGATGAAGCGAATCGTGCTATTTTGGAAAGTAAAACCACGGTTGAATTACGGGCTATTTTTGATGCCTTACAAACACCCTATACAGCACAAGCAGATACCTCAACCCGCAAAAGATTACTCAGAGCGATTGAAATCAATCGTTTTTTGATGGAAAATCCTGACCACGAAATTCCGAATAAAGCCGTACCTAATGCCCTTATTTTTGGATTAAATCCTGAGTTAGAAGTCCGTAGAGAACGTATCACCAAACGCTTGCATGAGCGTTTACAAAATGGTATGATTGAGGAAGTAAAAACACTTTTGGATGCTGGAACACCTGCCGAAAAACTTATCTTTTATGGACTAGAATACAAATTTTTAACTCAGTATTTGCAAGGAGAATTAAGCTATGACATTATGGTTGAACGGCTAAACATCGCCATTCATCAGTTTGCAAAAAGGCAAATGACTT
>JBMLRK010000311.1:0-5717 GCA_049241065.1 Spirosomataceae bacterium | reverse complement strand
TGAACTATCACTACTCGTTATCTAACTTGTTCAACAATGGTCCATTCTACCATGTTGGGGTTAAAGCTGCTTATGCTGTTTCTGATAAGTTCTCATTAATGGCTGGTATTGTAAACAACGTAGATAACTTAAATGACAACAACAGAGCGAAAGGCTTAATTGCTCAAGCATTTGTTTCTCCAGTGTCAGGTTTGAATATCTATGTAAATGGTATTACTTCTAACGAAGCATCTACTGATCCAGCAACTGGTGTTACTCCAAAAGGAAACTATTCATTATTAGATTTAGTATCTACATACCAAATTACAGATAAATTCATGTTAGGCTTAAATGCTGCGACAGGAGCTCAAGATGTAAATGGTGACGGTAAATTTGAAAAAGAATCATGGGGTGGATGGGCTTTATACTCTAAATATGATGTATCAAGCAAGTTTGCTTTAGGAGCAAGATATGAATCGTTTGACAACTCAAATGGAATCAGAGGTTTGGTTGTAAATGGAGCAGGCGTGAAAGTTAACTCATTCACATTGACACCAACAATTTCGGTAGCTGATGGTCACTTATTATTGAAACCAGAATTAAGAATTGATTCATACGACAAGAATTTCTTCGTAGATGGTGATGGTAAAGACCAAAAATCACAAACTACATTAACTTGGGCAATGATTTACAAGTTCTAAGGAAAAATTTGTAAGGTAGTCGAAAATTGATTTAAATTTCGACTACCTTTAACGATAATTCTGTAAACAATTCCATAATCCTTTTAAATTTCAACTACTATGTCACAACAAAAACCCACTTGGATTCCTATGTTAATTTTGCTTGCTGTAGCACTTGCAGCGGCATTCGTACCAGGCCCAGGAGCTGCCATCACTGAAGGTATTAACTCTGGAGACACAGCTTGGATGTTGGTTTCATCTGGTTTAGTTCTTTTAATGACTCCAGGCTTAGCATATTTCTACGGAGGTATGGTTAATCACAAAAACGTTATTTCAACAATGTTGCAGTCATTCATCGCAATGGGTGTAATTACATTGATTTGGGTAATTTTCGGTTTCTCTTTAGCATTCGGTGATTCAATCGGTGGTTTTGTAGGAAATCCAATGACATTCTTCATGTTCAAAGGTGTATTTGATGGTAAGCCTTGGCCTTTGGCAGCTACTATTCCATTCGCTTTGTTTGCTTTCTTCCAAATGAAATTTGCAGTAATCACTCCTGCGTTAATTTCAGGTGCTTTGGCTGAACGTATCAATTTCCGTGCATTCGTATTATTCATGGTATTATTCTGTGTGATTGTTTATGCTCCATTAGCTCACTGGACATGGCATCCAGATGGTTGGTTGTTCAAATACGGTGTGTTAGACTTCGCAGGTGGTACTGTTGTACACATGTCTGCTGGTTGGGCTGCATTAGCAGGTGCTATTTACTTAAAACGTCGTAAGTCTCACGTTGAAGCGAACATTTTACCTCCAGCAAACATCCCTTACGTATTATTAGGAACAGCTTTATTATGGTTCGGTTGGTTCGGTTTCAACGCAGGTTCAGCAGTAGGTGCAGGTCCATTAGCAGTAACAGCATTCGCTACAACACACGTTGCAGCAGCAGCAGCAGGTTTATCATGGGTTTTATTTGATGTAACTCGTGGACGTAAAGTTTCTGCATTAGGTTTCTGTATCGGTGCGGTTGTTGGTTTAGTAGCAATCACTCCAGCATCTGGTTTCGTTTCGGTAACAGTAGCTATCTTTATTGGTACAGTAGCGGCAATCGTTTCTAACATCGCAGCACACTGGAGAGCTAACTCGAAATTAGATGATACATTAGACGTATTCCCTTGCCACGGTATGGGCGGTATGATGGGTATGCTGTTGACAGGTTTATTTGCTTCTAAAGCAATCAACGCTGCGGTAGTAGAAGAAGGTTTATTCGTATCTGGAGACCCTGCTTTATTCATCAAACACTTAGTAGCATTAGTAGTAGTTTCTGCTTTCGCTTTTGGTGCATCATTCGTTTTATTATTCATCACTGACAAAATCATCCCTCTTCGTGTAACTGAAGAAGAAGAAAGATTAGGTCTTGATATCTCTCAACACGACGAGTCTATCGCTGAAGCTTAATAAAAACTAACAATATTGTAACATAGCCACAAGTAATGGTTCTTGTGGTTTTGTTTCAGAAGGAAAGTTGTCTGTCTCTGACGGGCAACTTTTTGCGTTTTAAGCAGAACATACTAGCCATAAGTAATTGAATAAAATTATGTTTTCTACTGTTTTTATGTGGTTAAATGGGCAGGGGTTCTTAAATCCAAAATCCAACATTCAAAATCCATCATTTTAGAGAAGTCTTGCCAACAAAAAAAGCCATTCCTGTCATGGAATAGCTTTAGACTTATAATCTCTTCTTATGTTCTTAGTGTTTTTCGTAAACCTGTTCAGGTTCTTCGACTTCTACTAACATTTTTTCATTGATAGAAACTAATTGTACTTGCTTCGTTTCGTTGATTAACAGTGGGTCATATTTTGCGGTAATACGTACATAGTTTTCTGTGAATCCTTGCATCTGACCATCTTCGATATCCTCTTCAAACAATACTGTAAATGTCTTTCCTAGTTGTTGTTCGTAGAAATAACGGCGTTTTTTATCTGATAAAATATGAAGCATTTTAGAACGCTCTGCACGCTTGCTCTGTGGTACTACAGGTTTGATTGCTATGGCAGCTGTATTTTCTCTCTCTGAGTAGGTAAAAACGTGCAAATAGCTGATAGGCAGATCATTAATGAAGTTGTATGATTCTAAAAACTCTTCTTCCGTTTCCCCAGGATGTCCCACAATTACATCTACGCCAATACAGCAGTCTGGCATAAGTTGCTTTATTTTCGTGACACGGTCGAGATATAAATCACGTTTGTAACGACGCTTCATTAATGCCAAGACTTTACTTGATCCTGACTGTAAAGGGATATGAAAATGCGGTACAAAACGTTTTGACTGTGCTACAAATGCAATGATTTCGTCGGTCAAGAGGTTTGGTTCAATAGAAGAAATTCTAAAGCGGTCAATTCCATCAACTTCATCTAAGGCTTTAACTAAATCGAAAAATGTCTCTTCTCGTTGTCCGTTACGAAGACCAAAATCTCCAATATTAACGCCTGTCAACACAATTTCACGTACTCCACTAGCCGCAATTTCTTGAGCAGCTTTCACCACGTTTGCAATAGTATCCGAACGACTAGCACCTCTTGCCAGCGGAATGGTACAGTATGAGCATGGATAATCACAACCATCTTGTACTTTCAAGAAAGTACGGGTACGGTCATTTAACGAATAGGAAGTATGATAGTCAACTGCTTCCTCAATGGATTGATTATAAACTTTTGCTTTTGTTCCTGTTGGTTCTTTGACAAAACCGTCTAATAAGTCAATCAGTTGAAATTTTTCAGCAGCTCCCAAAACAGCATCAACTCCTTCAATATCCGCAATTTCCTGAGGTTTTAATTGAGCATAACATCCAATAATGGTTACGTAACCATCTGGATTTATTTTCTTGGCTTCTTTAACGATTTTCTTACACTTCTTGTCTGCATTTTCAGTGACAGAACACGTATTTATAATAAAAATATCTGGTTCTTGATTGAACTCTACTTTTGTATATCCTTTATTTTCAAACATTCTCGAAATCGTGGATGTTTCGGAATAGTTTAGTTTACAGCCGAGTGTGTAGAAGGCTACTTTTTTCTTAGCTTCTACAGAATCTAGTATATGTTCGGATGATTGCATTGATTTCATGGCGTTTTAATGACGAATAACCGTTCAAAACAGCTATTCTAAGCAAGTACAAAGGTAAGACTATTTCTTTAAAAAGTCTTCGTATGCGTGTTGAAGAAAGGCTTGTCCCGTTTTTAAAGTAGCTAAGTTGGTGCTTCCTCCCTGCTGAATCTGATGTTTTCCTTGATTGTCGTAAGTAAGCCATCCCTTTTGATTCAATACACCAAAGCCATCGTTGAAAGCAAAGTAGGCGAATGGTTTATACTCAGTACTAAACAGATTTTTAGACCAAGTATATTGCTCATTGGGCATATTGAGTTGTGCTAGAAGGCTTTTAGCCAAGTCATTTTGAGAACAGACTGCCTTGCTTTTTCCAAAGGAAGCAGGGTCGATAGCACCACCCGTCCAAAGCATGGGTATATGGAAGTCTTCAATTTTGGATGGATTTTCGGGCATTCGATGACCGTGGTCGGCTAGGATGATGACAATGGTATTATTCCACCAAGTCTGTTTTTTAGCACTTCTTATGAAGTTTCCCAAACTTTGGTCTGTATAATGATGAGCATTAACGAATAATTGCTCTTCTGAATTCCCTTGGAACGTTTTTGCAACGGGAACTTCAAAAGGTTCGTGACTGCTTAATGTAAAAAAGTTGATGAAAAAAGGTTGTTGAGCTGTTTTTAGGTCAGTTAATATTCGATTAAAAACAACATGATCGTGAGCTCCCCATTTGGAGTTCATATCTTTTTCGTCAAAACTGTCTTTATTGATGAAATGCTGTATTTGCCCCTGTAACATATACGATTTTATATTGGCAAATTCAGGTTCGCCACCATAATACCAACTGGTTGAATAGCCATTTTGAGCAAAGTCCTGACTCAAAACAGGCAGTTTTACCGTTTTTTTAGGCATTGTCATAATACTTTTAGTCGGTTGGGCAGGGTAGCCACTCAAAATAGCGACCAGCCCTTTATCCGAACGGTCACCGCTGGCATAACATTGTGAAAAGAAAATACTTTCCTTAGTAAGTTGTTCAAGCTCTGGTAGAATTTCTTTGCCTTGTTCTTTGCGGAACATCAATTTATAGCTTAAACTTTCCCAAGTAATGATTAAAACATTGGGTTTTGTAATGCCTTTTTTAAGAACGGACTGCGTAATACCTTTGTCCTGATACAACGAATCTATCTGCTGAGTGACCTCTTCTTCAGGCAAATACAAATACGGGATTGATTGATTAGACGTTTGATTGACGATGGAATCAAAGAAATTCCAGTCGGTATTTATAGCTGCTTGGTTAGCATATAAATTGGTTGAAAAATAAACGCTACTCTGATTCATCGGGGCAATTTGGAAGCCACCTCGAATGGGAATGATTAAAAAGCCAGCCAGCGTCAATCGGAAAAAGGGTGCTATTTTATACGTTTTACTCTGGTAGGGAATACTAAAACAGTAGGTGTCAAATAGCATTTTTGTTAGACCTATAAGTAACAGAAAGCAAAAACTTAAAGCACCCAAAGGCGAAGAACTAGCTGAACCCAACATCTCAATCGGATGAGATAGATACATAAGTGGAGTAGCATCCAACCGATAGCCCCATGCAGTATATAGTTGTAAATCTACACAAATGAGTATTGCACTCATGAAACCTACGGTATAGGTATAATATCGAACAACTTTTACCAGTTTATTTTCGGGGTCTATACAGCCAAAAAGTGAAAGCATTAGTGCAGGCAGCACACTTAAATAGGCAGCAAAAGATAAATCCATTTTTAAGCCGTGGATGATTATCAGTACAATTGTTTTTACTGAAAGCGTTGCCGTTTTTTCAAAATGGTATGCAAAAAATAATAGCTTTGCGATCAAGAAATGGGCAATCCAAAGTATATAGTAATTCCGATAGAATTTCAGATTTGTTTTGAAGAGATACACGATAGATTTATTGTTAAGTGAATATT
>JBMLRK010000310.1:0-2143 GCA_049241065.1 Spirosomataceae bacterium | reverse complement strand
TCTGGACGACCACCACCGAAACGACCACCTGGGCCACCTCTGCCTTCTTTTCTAGTGGCAGCGTATTTTGTATATTGATCAGCAGTTAATACTTTTTTCAACTCTGCATCTTTGGCATCGTTTAATGCCTTCATTTGCTCAAATCCTTTTGTACGAGCCTCTTCCGAAGGACGAGAACCGTCTTGTGGACGAATAGCCGCCATCAATTCGTTTTGTTTTGCAGCATATTTGGTGTTGATAGCTTCTACCGCTTTCACTTGCTCTGCATTTAATCCCAAATTTTCAGTCATGCGTTGCGTATCCATTTTAGCTCTTGATACTGGATCCATGGGACCTCTTCCTTCGCCATCTCCAGTTCTACCTCTTTTCTCTTTTTTAGTTGTACTAGTACCTTCTTGAGTAGTTTGAGCATATAAGCCAGTTGATAGGAATAAACCTAAAGCAGCTACAAAAGCAGTTTTTGCGAAATTGTTCGTCAGTGTCATTTAAATTACATTTATAGTTGAAAAAATAGCGTACGTTTGATTACACAATCTAATAAACGTGAGAAAAAAGGAAAAGTGACATAAAATGAAAGGAATTCAAGAAACGAATCGACCAAGTCCGTCAAAGTGTAGATGTATCAGAAATATCCCGCTTCTGAAAACTATTTATACCTCTCGTGCGTATATCATTAAAGGAGTCTAACATAAAAATAGCGAATAAAATCATGAAATCATACCTAGTTGCCCTAGCACTTTGTTGCTCATTTGTGTTTCAGAGCTGTGCTCAAGAACGTTCAACAGCAAAAGAAACTGAACATAAATTTGCCGTCGTGAAAACCGAAGCAGAATGGCGAAAAATCCTGACACCAGAACAATACAAAGTGACTCGTATGAAAAGTACGGAGTTGGCGTGTTCGGGAGCATACTGGAAAAACCACGACAAAGGAATTTATAACTGTGTATGTTGTAAACAACCTCTGTTTGATTCGCAAACAAAATTTGAATCGGGTACAGGTTGGCCTTCGTTTTATAAAGCCATTCACCCAGAAGCCATTTTAGAAATTGCCGATAATAGTTTTGGCATGGAGCGTGTCGAAATTCTTTGTAGTCGTTGTGGAGCCCACTTAGGTCATGTTTTTGAGGACGGCCCTCGCCCAACAGGGTTACGTTATTGCCTCAATTCGTTGGCATTGGATTTTGTGAAGGATAAGAAATAGTGAAGGATAGAACTTATGATAACAGTTCTTATCTTTGTTAAAAAACAATAATTATCCTAAAACAATGAAATACAGAAAATTAGGTAAAACTGGATTTGAAATCTCAGAAATTAGTCTTGGTACGTGGCAAGTAGGGGGTAAATGGGGCGATGATTTTAGTTTTGAAAATGCCGACAAAATCCTTCATGCTGCTGTGGATGCAGGAGTTAATTTTATTGATACGGCCGATGTTTATGGCGGAGGTGATAGTGAAAAAGCGGTTGGTCGCTTTGTGAAAAGCCGTTCTGAACGTCTTTTTGTGGCTACGAAATGTGGCAGACAATTAAATCCTCATGTGAATGAAGCCTATCAGCCCGCAGTTTTGCGTAAGTTTGTGGAAGATAGTTTGAGCAATATGGGCTTAGAAACGCTCGACCTGATTCAATTGCATTGTCCTCCAACAGAAGTCTATTATCGTCCTGAGATTTTTGAATTATTTGACCGCTTGAAAGAAGAAGGGAAAATTCAACATTTGGGCGTAAGTGTTGAGAAAGTAGAAGAAGGACTCAAAGCCATCGAATACGATAATGTAACGACGGTACAGTTTATTTTCAATATGTTCCGCCAACGTCCAACGGAATTGTTTTTTGAGCAAGCTAAAAAGAAAGACATTGGATTGATTGTGCGTGTGCCATTGGCAAGTGGTTTGTTGACAGGGAAGTTCTCGAAAGATTCGACTTTTACAGCAGGAGATCACCGTCAGTTTAACCGTAATGGTGAGCATTTCGACAAAGGAGAAACCTTCTCAGGCATTGATTACTCGTTAGGCTTAGAAGCCGTTGATGCTTTAAAAGCAGTATTCCCAACACAGGAAAACTTAGCGATTATTGCCTTAAAATGGATTTTAATGTTTGATGAGGTGAGTACGATTATCCCAGGAGCATCCAGACCAGAACAAGCAAT
>JBMLRK010000309.1:0-14113 GCA_049241065.1 Spirosomataceae bacterium | reverse complement strand
TTGTAGCCTCGGAAGGAATCGAACCTTCATCTTAGGTACCGGAAACCTACATTCTATCCATTGAACTACGAAGCCATACCGTATTTTAGGAATGCAAAATTAAGAAAACTTATTCAACTGCTTCACCAAAACGTCAAAATCTTTCGGATAAGGTGCTTCAATTGTTACTTGCTCATCATTTAACAGCCTGAATGTCAGTGAGCGTGCGTGTAATGCAACTCTTTTCATTAATGGTAATTCGTCTGTATCTTTCTTCAGATTGAAGCCTCTTTTCAAGTCAGAGAGGTAAATCATCTCCCCTCCATAGGTTGGATCGCAAACAATAGGAGCTTTCAGACACGTTAAGTGAATTCGGATTTGGTGCATTCTTCCTGTTATCGGCATACATTCCACTATGGTATGTTTACGATACGCATGAATGGTATTGAAAATTGTTTCCGCAGGTTTTCCTTTTACACGGTCAATAGCTACTTCTGTACCATCTCGTTTTTGTGCAATGGGTAAATAGACCGAAATCATGTCAAAATCGTGTACACCATTCACAACGGCATGATAGCGTTTTGCTACTTGACGGTGTTCAAACTGCATCGATAGGTGACGATACGCTGCTGGATTTTTGGCAATGGCCAAAATCCCAGAGGTTTCTTTATCCAAACGGTGAGCCAACTGAGCATCACTTGAATACTCCTTTGCCATCCGAAGAATACTCAAAGAATTGTCAGCTTGACGCTCGTCAAGTGAAGCGATATGGGGAGGTTTATTGATTACGATGATGTCATCGTTTTCAAAAACAATTAAATCTTTAAACTTTATACGCATTATTACTGGGGTGTGACGAATGAAAAAATAGCTTTATCCAATCACCATTTAATCGAAATTTATTTAACTATTCTGCTCTTCAATGATGGGTAACAGTTTTTGAAGCTCAGCTTGTTCTTCTGGCGATAATTTAGGGTAGTCCATTTTTAAGGTTTTCATTTTCTCAAGAATTAGACTACTAATAATTAACCGCATATTTTTTTTATCATCAGCAGGAATGACATACCATGGGGCATTTTCTTTCGCTGTTTCATTGATGAGTTCTTCGTAAGCTTTGTGATACTCTTTCCAATGACCTCTTTCTACAACATCTTGCTTATCAAATTTCCAGTTTTTCTTGGGGTCTTTGATTCGCTCAATTAGACGATTACCTTGTTCTTCCTTAGAAACATGTAGGAAAAATTTCATGATAACGGTTCCATTTCGATGAAGATAAGATTCATAATTACGAATATCTTCATAACGTTCTTCCCATACTTTATCCACATTTTTTGTAAACTCTTTGGGAATAGATTGTCCTTCTAACAAGATAGATGGATGAACTTTTACAACGAGAACTTCTTCATAATAGGAACGGTTATGCACTGCGATTTGCCCACGTTCGGGCATTTTCATCATGTTTCTCCACATAAAATCATGACTCAATTCTTGGGTGGTAGGTCTATTAAACCCATGAACGACAACACCAGCTGGATTGACCCCTGCATATACGGCTTTAATCGTTCCATCTTTACCCGCAGCATCTAAGGCTTGAAAAATATTCAACATCGCATAACGCTTATCCGCAAACATTAAGCTCTGATATTTATCAATTTCAGTTCGTATGGTTGAAAGTTGTGTAAGATAATCTTCTTCAGAGACGTACAAGTCTTTTACTTTAGTTGGTACGTCTTTGATATCAAACTTCTTTTTTCCCGTATGTTCAAACTCGTCTATGTTAATTTTCATACCCTTATTATTATTCGTAGATACCCATTGCTACTGACTCAGTAATTGCTTTTGGAGCAATCCAAGCCAAAAACTTTCCTAATTTATTCACTAACCCTGGAACAAACTCTGCTTTTCCTGCAAACATTGCTTCCACAGATTGCTTTGCTACGTCTTGTGGAGTCATTGTTACTTTCGCTGCTGCTTTGCGGGCTTTCTCTTGTAAATTAGCACGGTCATTAAAATTAGTTGACGTTGCTCCAGGAGAAATACAAGTTACAGAAACCGATGTTTTTTTCAGTTCTAGCTTTAGTCCTCTCGAAAAATTTAGTACATAAATTTTAGATGCAGCATAAGCAGCCATCAAAGGTAAGGCTTGATAGGCTGTCGAACTAGCAATATTCATGATATATGCTTTGGGCTGACGTTTCAACATGGGTAAAAAGTGGTGACACATCTCTGTTAAGGTAGCAATATTCAGGTTAAGCATGTCTCTATTTTGCGTAATTGAATACGAATCAAATGGTCCAACTAGCCCATATCCAGCATTATTAACTAAAATAGATACTTCATATCCCTTTTGAGTTGTCCAATCAATCACTTGCTGAGCTACATCCACCCCAGCTAAATCAACACTCAAATAATCTGCTTTTACGTTGTATGTAGTACTAAGTTCTTTTGCGACCTCAGCCAAAAGGCTTTCTGAACGAGCCACTAGTAATAAATCATAGTTTCTTTTTGCCAATTCAGCGGCAATTTCTTTACCAATACCTTTACTTGCTCCAGTGATTAATGCGTATGCCATTTTGTTTTGTTATTTGCTGATTTTTAGAATTAGCCCCAAAATTAACAAAGCCCTACCGAATGGCAGGGCTTTTGTTAAAATATTATTTCAAACGAATTATTTTTTCGTTGGTTTCGCAGGAGTTGCTGGCTTAGCAGGAGTTGCAGGAGCAGCTGGAGTTGGGTTCAAAATCTCCTTCAATTTATCTGGATCTTCTGTTTTAATTTCCACTGCCTTCGTTACAAACTCTTGAACTTTAGTCAAGTCCTTCGTTACTGTATTGTGGTATCCCACTAAGTAACGATATGCTTCATACAATTGCTCTTTGTTAGGAGTATATTTAGAAGAAGCATCTGCCTTTTGAGCATCAACAGCCGCTAAGAATTTCTCATAATGAGGTTGAGCTAACCATTTCGTTCCAGTGAAGTCAATATAGTTATTGGTTCTTGCACGGAAGATTTGGAATGCAGGCCATTTATCGTTGATTGCAATTGCTTTTGCAAAACTTGAATCAGCTGCAGTACCTAAAGAAGCTCTTTTCAACGTATCTTCTCTTGGTGTGTAAGCAGTCAAAAAGTATTGAGCCATTGCTACATCATTCCAATCTTTACTTGACAACGTTTGTTTTTTAGCAATTTTCCAGTCAATCGCTTTTAAAGCAGCAGTAGCTGATTCAGCATATTTCTTTTGCTTGTAGCGAATTGTTGAAATAGAAGCGTAGTGGTTATTGTTTGTATCCAATGGAGCAGCTTGTTCAAAATAATGAACTGCTAATGAATCACTTCCAACACACTGGTATCCTTTTGCAAAATAAACGTTATCTAAGAAATATGGTTTAACACCGGCCTTCACCATCAATTCAAGGTTATCAATACCTTCTTTACATTTACCCATTTCGATTAATGAGTAACCGTTCATTCTGAACACATCATTATCTCTAGCACCACCTGCTTCAGCTTGCTTGATGTATTCCAAAGCACCAGCATAATCTTTCGCTAAGAACATCAATTTAGCTGTTTCTAACAAAATAAGTGGAGAAGCTTCTGCTTTCTCAACGTATTTTCTAAAATAAGAAGCAGCTTGTTTGTAACGGTTAAAGATGATATAGTATTCACCCATACGCTTATAATATGGTGCATACGATGAATCCGTTTCAAATGATTGTTGGTAGCTGTTAACTGTTTGTTGGTAGTTTTTACCACGTAAATAAACAACACCAATTTTCAATAATGCTTTTGCCGATTTTGCTGTAAATACTGATTGGTCATAAGCAGAAACAGCAGGACCGCCATCATTTTTCAATAAGAAAGCATCTCCTTTAACTAACCACTGATCAGCAGTTAACGGTTTTTTAGTCTTTTCAGCAATCAAATCAATTAAACGAACAGCTTCGCCTGGGTCATTTGTATGATCAAACAAGGTATAAGCCTCAGCAATACGGTACAATACGTCAGCATTTTTAGATTTAGTATCTAACAATACTTTATCAAAAATAGCCTTTGCACCTGCAAGGTTTTTCTCAGAAAGTAAGATAGTACCTAAACCAACTGTATTCAAAGGATTTTTAGCATCAGCTGTGATTCCTTTTTCAAAATTAGCTTTAGCAGCTTCAATTTGTCCTGAACGCAATAAAGCATAACCTAGATAGTAGTAGTTTTCAGCTGTTGGTGAAGCCTTAACAACACTTTCAAATGTAGTTCTTGCCTTTAATGGCTGGTCTCCGTCCAACTGCGTCAACCCTTGCTGAATTGTTTGTCCATTTGCCATACCAGCAAATAACAAACCAGCGGCCACAAACAGAGATTTGATTGTCACTTTCATCTTCGTAATTTTTGGGGTTTTAATTTTCTTTATTATTTGTACTCAGTTCACTCACTTAACATTTCATGCTTCCATATAAAATAGCAAGATAGCAAAACTTAATACCCTTACTATTTAACCATAAAACACAAAATTAAATCAAAATATTGTAACATTTAACTAAAATATAGCAAGATGTGACTTCTTTTTTTTTCTACGTCTCAACTACTAGTGAAATCTACTCACCCATCTTCACCATTCTAATATTCACCGATCTCGTTAGCGGTATTAGACCTTGTTTATAAGCAATCAGCTGTCCTTGATCCATACACATATAATTTAAAAAACCTGTTCCTAAACCCAGATGTGCTTCCTTCAGAATCAGTTTAATTTCACGTAATAATGGATATTTCTTTAACGCTACATTATAGCCAAAAGGCTGATAATAATCTTCATTGGTAGGATTTGCTTTCTCAGCAACTGCCATGACGTTAATGCCTTTGATAAAACTTAACGTAGCGGGATCATCTCCATCACTAATCCAGTTGACACCAATAACTCCAAGTGCGTTGTTATGCGATTTCACATAGCTTATCACTTCTTTGTTCGATTTCATGGCAAAAAAAGAAACTTTATCTTTTTTATCAATGCCATATTTCTGCATCAAATAAACTAGGTTACTCGAACTTGCGTTATCAAAGACTAAAACAATCTCTTCATTCGATCCTCTTTTACCGACCTCAGACCACTTCTTTTTTTCACCCTTCATGACCGCTCCAAGTTCTTGGGTTGTAATCATGGTATCTTTATTAGCTTTATTCGTAATTAAAGCCAGTGCATCTTGGGCAAACTTATAACTTCTATACTTAATTTTTTCCTCGTCAAAAACTTTTTTTTCCGTATCTGTTAGCTCTCTAGCAACTACTGCCATACGGGCTTTACTATTCAAGAGCATCGTTACCGCTTCTAAATCTGGTTTGTACACCAAATTTATCTTTGTGTATTTGTAGGTTTGCTCAAATGCAGACTTCTCTGCTGCAATTACAGGTTGAAATGATTCATCAACTGCAACTGTTATTTCCCCTTTAGCGGGCGTATCTTCATAATTCGTATTACTTCCCCCCCCGCATGATGACATCACCATTGCCACTAACGTCACTGCACACCAAAGGTTGATTGTATTTTTCATAACCTTGTTTATTTATTATTTAATTGCTAGATCTATTGAGATTTAAATCAAAATGAGACAATATAAAATAACGTTAATAAACTCTTATTATTCGTCATCCCCCTCTTCGTCCATACTTTCTTTTACTTTTTCGTAAGCTCTCCAAGCTCTGTATAAACCATAAACGATCAATACTGCTCCGAATACATAAGCCCAATTATCCGAAGGTAAAAACTGAATAGCAAAACCAGAATCAGGTACGGCTATTAAATATACCCCCATTGCAGTGTAAGCCATTGAAGTGATAACACTTACAATGATTAGCACTTTCTGCATAATATTTTTTGAATCCTGTTGAGGCATGATATAAACAATTTTTCTCTTCTATCTAAAATAAAGAAACACCTAGTCAAAATACTATTTAAAAAGGAGTTGCTCCCACTTAAAAATGAAACCTGTCAGAGTTCTGACAGGTTTCATCTACTTTTGCAAAATTTCAATTATTCAGCCGACAACGTAAAGTTGATTGGAATAGTAAATCTTGAACGTACTGCACGGCCAGATTGTTTACCTGGAATCCATTTTGGTACAGACTTGATTACACGAACAGCTTCTTCATCGCAACCGAAACCTACCGATTTCAATACTTCTACACTTTGAATACTACCATCCGTATTAACTACGAACTGAACATATACTTTACCCGAAACGTTAGCACGTTGTGCAGCAGCAGGGTATTTTAAGTTTTTCGACAAGTATTTTCCTAATGCAGCCATACCGCCTGGGAATTCAGCTTGTTGTTCTACCGCCGTAAAGATTTCTTCTTCTTTTGGTTTCGGTGGTTCAACAGGAGCTTCTTCTTTTGCTGTACCTCTTGCATCTGGATCGACTGGTGGTCCTGCTTCGTCAGTTTCACCCTTCACTGATTCATTTGCCGTGTTACCTTTCACTTGATCCACTTCTGGTGGAGGCTCAGGTTTTGTCACTTCCTCATCACGTTTGATTTCAGGAGGTAAGAACTTGGTAGTCGTTACCTTCGGAATATCTTTTGGTGGCGGTGGCGGTGGTGGCGGTGGTGGTGGTGGCTTAACTTCGTTTTTCTTCGGTGGCTGATCCACTTTCATTACCTCAGCGGTAATTTCGGTTTTATCTTTACTCTCAGCAGTCAATTGTTTCCAAAAAAATGCCAAAGCCAAAGCTCCCGAGAAAGCAAAAGTGCCAATCAATACCGACCTTGTGATGACACGCTGATAATCTTTTCTCAATAAGTAAGCACCGTAGCCCTTATTCTTATCTTTGAAAATAATATCATCAAGCGTTGCATTTGGGTTTATTACGTTTGACATATTTCTCGATAATTTAACTCAATTTGAATTGAACTAATTCGTGTGAAGAAGGAACTCCTAATTCACCTAACTAAGTTAAAACTAAAAAATTAGTTATCAAACTATTTCTTTAGTTTTATTTGTATTTTGAATCAGAAATTATTTTCCTGATTTCTTAATCATTGACTCAGTAGCTGGATCAATCTCAAGAATAGCGTAACGTTTGTTGTCTGTGATTGCACATTCATCAAGCAAATCTACCATATTTTTGTATTTAGCACTTTTCGTTGCTTTAATAACAATAGTAAAGTTTGCACCGATACGTTTTTTGAAATCGAACAAAGTTTGTCTGATACCTTTATCTGAATAGTCTGCTGTTTCAACTTGAACACCTGCTTCTCCTGGGATACCTTGATAAAAGTACACTTTAGAAGAATCTGGGCAAATAGTTAACGTTTCAGACATTTTCACAGGCGATGTTTCTTTCGAATCATCGTTCTTATCAGGCATATTCAACTGCATTGTCACGGGCTTTGCTAACGTAGTCGTTAACATAAAGAAAGTGATAAGAAGAAAGCCTAAGTCCACCATTGGTGTCATGTCAATCTTGGTGGACGCTTTTTTACTGCGTTTCTTACCACCCTTACCCCCACTATCCTGACTAATTTCTGCCATCGTGTTGTAGTAGTTTGAATGTTAATTGTAATTGTATCGTTAAAAAAGAAGACTTATTGCTTATAAGTACCCTGCTTCACAAAGTAAAGCAGGGTCAATAAACTACTGAGTACAACTTAATTAATTTACATTTCTTGGTTTTGCTTCCGCTCCAGTGATTAATTGGAATACGTTGATGTTCTGCTGTTGTAAAGTACCAACCACTTGGTTAAACACTTTATAATTTGCATTACCATCTCCTTTAATCGCTACTGTCAAAGCAGGGTTTGCGATCTTAGCGTAACTCACCCACAGATATAACTCGTTGTTCGCAGAGTCGCAAGGAATTCCTTTCAAGAATCCGTCTGCTTTCCACTCTTTCGATTTTTTCTGTAATACCTGAGCCATTGCACCAGCAGGATAACCAATGAATTCTGAATCCATAAAGTTTTTCTGCATTGTTGCACTAACAGGTACACTGTAGCGATTCGCCATTCTTTCCAACATCAATGCACGAGCATCCACATCATCAGTACCCATGAAGATTTTCCCATCATTTGATACCGAGATAGTAATCACACCTTTGTCATTTTTCAGAGGTTTCTCCGAAATAGACGTTGGAGGAGTGATTGTAACAGCCTCTTCTGGTTTAAACTTTGCAGTTAACATGAAGAAGGTGAGAAGCAAGAATGCAACGTCACACATGGCCGTCATATCCAGAGACACACTCTGTCTTTTTGCTTTTACCTTTGGCATAATTGTAAAATTTGAAAATTTGGAAGTATGCTAATTTGAAATTTGATTATCTTAACAATAACACGTTAAGATTTTACAATTTGAACTTATGAAAAAGACAATAGTTCAAATTTTCAAATTGTGACTAATTTTCAAATTATTAATTATGGTGAGCAGCGTAGTTTTGGTTGATGCTCAAACCGATTTCGTCAACACTGTATGTTAACTCATCAATTTTAGAAGTAAAGAAGTTGTATGCAATGATACATACTGCTGAAGTACCAATACCTAATGCCGTATTTACTAGGGCTTCAGAGATACCGTTTGCAAGAGCTGATGAATCTGTAGAACCTCCTGAATTACCTAACGCTGAGAACGCTTTGATCATACCAATTACCGTTCCTAATAGACCGATCAAAGTTGATACTGATGCTAACGTAGCGATGATAGTCAAGTTTTTCTCTAACATTGGCAATTCTAATGAAGTAGCTTCTTCTACTTCTTTGCTCAATGAAGCTAATTTTTGTTCTTTGTCTAAAGAACCGTCAGTAGTTAACTGCTTGTACTTTTTAACTGCTGCTAACGTAACGTTACCAACTGTTCCTTTTTGTTTGTCACACTCTTTCAAAGCTGCATCTGTATCGTCTTTGTCAAGTAATGCTTGGATTTTGCGAACGAAAGCGTTAACATCTCCTGATCCTTTTGCTTTTCCGATTGTGATGATACGCTCAATAGAGAATGTCAATGCTGTTAAGAAACATGTCATCAAAACTGGTACGATGATACCTCCTTTGTAAACGATACCGAAGTAATCACCTGGAAGTGGGTGTCCTTCTGGTGTTCCGCCTTCAAAGTGAGAGCCATCTCCCATTACGAATTTGAAAAGACAGAATGCAACAGCGAAAAGGATTAATAGAATAACACCCGCTGGGATGCCACCTGATTTTTTGTTGTTTGCTGGAGCAGCTGGTTTTGGAGCTGCTGGTTTTGCTGGTTGTGTACTCATTAGTTTGGTAAAATTTGGGTTTTAAGTTAAAAAACAGTTTTAGGTGATTTTTTAAAATAAATCTCCTGAAATGGATAGCTTACCTTTACGCTTCATTACAAATTGTATTGATTTAATACCCTTCAGACTTTGACAAAACTAACACAATTTTTTCTCACTTTTCATACCTCTTACTGCAAGTTTTTTAAAAAAAATGTTCAAGAAAACATAGGCATTGTACTATGGCAATATTTTGACTAGTTATCCCTACATTTCACTGCACTTTTCAAAGAATTTAACTTTACTTATAAAGCATATAACTTTTTCATGTTTTTTTTATTTACCAGATAACTGCTTAATAATGGCTTCTATTTCATCCATTTTATAAGTATTTTTCAAAATTTGAGATTGAGGAAAAACACTTATCATTCGTTCCAAAACTGGGTTTTCTCCTTTTACCATTAAATACGATTTTTCACTATTTTCTATTAATTTATTGAGGAATGAACGGCATTTACCCAAATTTTCTTTTGAGAAAGCATCTATATGTATAATGGATAAAGCGGATTCTTGCCAGAGTTTTTCGGCATAAGACAACACAATGGGGTCTGAATGACTGTCAAAATCATATCGTCTTATATCTAAACCGGAGTCTGTTAATGCCCCTTGAAAAGGGTTAGAAAACGATACTTGTTCGGGTTTATCAGTCAGTTGGATGTATAGTAGTAGGGTGTACATAAATTTGAAAAGTGGATTTAACAAGTATGAAATCGAAATGGAGAGCTGTTTCTTAGTGCATATTAGTTTTATTCCGTAATTTTGAGCTATATTAGAAAGAAGACATCTATGGCACAGTATTATCAATTTAATCGAGAAAAATCTCGAAGAAAAACAGGCACTTTTACGATGAAAGAGGCCATTGACGATTTATTGGAGCTATACCGTTTGCGTTCGAAGTTTGATGAAACTTATATTGCTGCTCATTGGGAAAAAATAATGGGTACGCCTATTGCCAGCCGTACCACAAAAATATTTGTACAAGAAAGTAAGCTTTTCTTAGAGTTTGACTCCGCTCCTCTACGAAGTGAGTTATTGATGGCCAAAGGAAAAATAATTTCGTTGATTAATAAAGAAGTCGGTCGTGAGTTAATTACAGAAGTTATTTTTTTATAACATTAACTCACAAGGCATTAGTTGTTAATCGTATATCCGTTATCAGAAGACTCTCCAAATAGGAATCGTAACAAATAATTCCATTTACTTAACTCACAGCATCTATTGTGTAGTTTACTCCTCTAAAAGTAAATGTATCTCCTTGTTGTTTCCCTAAAAGTACTGCCCCGACAGGCGATTGTGGTGAAATAACCATGACGGTATTTTTTTCAATCATCAGTTTTCCGATGCTTACCGCCAGAAAGAATGTACCCATGGTTGTTTGTAACAACGCACCAAAAGCTCCTTTTTGAAAAGCAGTTGCTAAGTCGATACGCTCAACCATAGCTCGTTCTTGACGAGCTTGCTCATACATACGGGCGTGCATATCTCGATCAAGTTGCCCCATCGCTCTGGCTGTTTCATACTTATCTCCTGCCGAACTTTTACTTTCTGAATTGGCTGAAGCCTGTGCAGCTTGCATGGCAGTCCATGCGTTTTGCATCCGCTCGTCCAATTGCTTTTTAACCGTATCTAATAATATCTCTTTCATTTTCAAAATCATTAACGTTGTTCTTTCTCCCAAATCGTAAGTGCTAGGCGTATTTTATGGTATTCATATTTACTATCCATGGCTTCAAAAAGGGGTTTTAACGGATCTGTTTTCTTTGCTCCAATTACATGAGCGGCTCCCATAATTTCACGGTATTCATTTCTTGAAATAAACTTCCACACATCAATTTCTTTTCCCTCCTCGTATAATTTGGCTAAGTGGGAAAATATAGTCGTTTGATTCAAGCTTCGAATCATGGCGATTTCATCTACAGAGTGTCCTTCTCTATATAACTGAAAGGTGTATTGTACCGTGTCAATACCAACGGCTATGCTATTTTTAGGTGCTGTTTTTAAGAATGCTCTAATTTCTTGAATAAACCGCTGACCAAACTGACGGAATTTAGCATCTCCAACACCAGAGACATCCAACATTTCAGCTTCTGAAATTGGTTTTTTCTGAGCCATGTCCGAAAGGGTCGCATCTGAGAAGACTACAAATGGAGGAATATCTCGTTCGTCGGCGATGTCTTTTCGTAATTGACGTAATCGTTCAAAAAGTTCATCTTTGATAATCTCCCGTTTTGTTTTCTCTTTTGGTGCTTGGATTTCACGTTCGACTTGGCGTTGATCAAATGAGCGGAAGCGAACCAACGACACTTTTCGTTCACCCTTCAACACTGCCCACGAGGTAGCATTTAATTTATAGACGTGTTGCTCGTCATAGGCGATGTCCATCACTCCTAAATTAAGCATCTGTTGGAGATAATCAGCCCATTCTTCATTTCTGAGTTCTTTGCCAACACCAAAAGTTTTGATTTCGTGATAACGATGTTCCAGAATTTTTCGGTTATTAGAACCTCTCAGAATATCAATGACCATCGTCATCGCTATTTTTTCATTCGTTCTCACTATTGCAGAAAGTGCTTTTTGAGCAATAATACTAGCATCAAAACGGACAGGAGGATTTTTACAGACATCACAGTTCTGACAATCTTCTGTTACCTCCTCATTAAAATAGCTAAGTAACACCCTACGACGGCAGATTTCAGCCTCCGCAAATTGTTTCATACGGTCAAGCTTCGCCATTTGAATTTCCTTCATTTCTGGAGGTAATTCAGATTGAGCAATCATGTCCTTTCTTACTAATAAATCGTTATAAGAATAAAACAGTAAAGTATCTGCTTTTACGCCATCACGACCTGCACGCCCAATTTCTTGGTAATAACTTTCCACATTAGAAGGCATTGAATAGTGAATAACCCAACGGACATTGGATTTATCAATCCCCATTCCAAAGGCAATCGTCGCACATATTACTTGAATATCATCTCTCAAAAATTGGTCTTGAATGGTAGCCCTTTCCGAAGAATTAATTCCTGCATGATAAAACTTTGCTTTAATACCTGCTTTTTGTAGTCCTTCTGCAACTTGTTCCGTATTCTTTCGACTCAGGCAATAAATAATACCTGCCTGACGAGGGTGTTCCGAAATGAATTTCACAATGGTTTTGAGTCGATTTCTACCAGATTCAACGGCAAGAGACAAGTTTGGTCTGTCGAAGGAACTAATAAAAACTCTGGCATCAGGAATACCCAATTGAGTCAGAATATCTTTTCGAGTTACACGGTCGGCTGTTGCTGTTAATGCCATGACGGGAACATGAGGCATTTTTGTTTTGAGTACACTTAATTGAGCATATTCTGGTCGGAAGTCATGCCCCCAAACCGAAACACAGTGAGACTCATCCACCGCAATTAAGCGAATGTTTAACGAACACAACCAATTGAGGTATCCACCTGTAAATAATTTTTCAGGAGCAATATAGAGCAGTTTTAATGTTCCATTTCTTGCAGCTTGCTCGATTGCCGATATTTCACCTGCCCCCAAAGTAGAGTTGATATAAGCCGCAGCAATACCATTGGCTTGCAAGGCTTGCACCTGATCGTGCATAAGTGCTATCAGTGGCGAAATCACGAGGGTAAGTCCTTGTTGTACTAAGGTTGGGACTTGAAAACAGAGCGACTTTCCTCCTCCTGTGGGCATTAATACCATTGCATCATTACCCGCTAAGACCCAGTCTATAATTTCTGCTTGGAGAGGACGGAAGCTGTCGTAACCAAAATACTGTTTTAATACCTGTTCTTTTGTAAACATTCGTTTTACTCTTTTCTCAATAGATGATTGGAGAAGGGAAACCCTTCGTTTTTAAAGACAACGCCCTGTAAGCGTTTATACTTACAGGGCGTTAAGAAAGGATTTTAGTGGGCTTAACCATACAATGGAACCTCAAACAATTCTACCTCTGGTAGCTGACTAATATCAAAAAGTTCAACTTTATAACGCTGATAAGCAGGCGTTTCTAAATCGGCCTCAGACGGCATTCGTTGACTAAAGCTGTCAATCATTTTTTTCAGACGGAGCGAATCGTCCTCTTTTTTGGGCATTACAGGCATTGTTGGTTTTGATTCTGCGACCATTGCTGGCACTACTTTTTCGACTTCTTCTTCCTCTTCTACCACTTCTCGCTCCCGCTGTATTCTTCGTTCAAACCGTTCGTCTGATACCGGAGGAGTTGGAGCTGTTACTCTTCTAACTTCTTTTACTTCATTACGTTTAACCATTGGACGACTTACTCCTTTTATTGGAGAATCCTCTGGTAGATTAAATCCTGCGGCAATCATCGTCAAACGCATATCATCTTTCAGTTCGTCGTCGATGATATAACCCAATTTGAATCCTTCTGGCGAAGAACCTACTTGTTCCATGATATAAGAGGTAATGGCTGTTTGTTCTTTTACGGCCATTGCTTTTTCTCTACTTGTGGCAATCGTCACCAAGATACGTTTAGCCCCTTTAATATCTTTATTATTCAACAAAGGAGAATCCAATGCTTTCCGAATTACTTCAGAAGCACGATTTGGTCCTTCTGCTGAGGCAGTACTCATCACGGCTTGACCCGCATTTGATAGTACTTTCTTAACGTCTTTAAAGTCTGCGTTGATTTTACCAGATTTGGTAATTACCTCTGCCACTGATTTGGCGGCATTTGCCAAGACATCATCTGCATGTTCGAATGCTTCAAGGATATTAAGATCTTCAAAAATTTCTAATAACTTATCGTTCAATACAACCAAAACGGTATCACAAGTTCGTTGCAGTTCTTCGATACCACGCATGGCTGCGTCAATTTTCTCTGTTCCCTCCCATGA
>JBMLRK010000308.1:0-4815 GCA_049241065.1 Spirosomataceae bacterium | reverse complement strand
TTTTTGACGATGGGCTAACACCCATCGCTAAGATATGTCGCCCTTTCAGGGCTAAGACCGTACATTTTAGCCCTGAAAGGGCGACATACCTAAAAGCCCTAGGTCTCGAAATTTAAATTTATCAAACGTTTCTCAAACCTTCGTACATTACTAATGTTAACTATTGGATTTAATCCATTAGCGTTTTAATGCTTCTTCTAAGTCAGCGGGTACATCAATTCCAAAACTATCATAGGGGGTAATGGCTACTTTGATTTTAAAGCCATTTGCCAGCCAACGTAACTGTTCGAGTGATTCTGTTTTTTCGAGTGAAGCAACTCCCAACGTGGTAATTTTTTCTAAAATATCTCGTCGATACGCATAGATACCAATATGTTTATAGTAATCTGCATGATTTAGCCATTCCGAAGGTTCGAAACCTCTCAAATAAGGAATCGTTTGACGACTAAAATAAATTGCTTCATGTGCATGATTAAAAATGACTTTAGGCGTATTCGGATTAAAGAGCGTGATTTCGTCTTCAATTTTCTTAATGAGTGTTGCCAATTCTGTTGTACCGTCTAGGGAAGCCGCCAAAATTTCAATTTGTTCTGGTTGGATAAACGGCTCATCTCCTTGAATATTAATCACATATTGAAACTCCGTTCCTGCACCTGCTTCAACGGCTTGTAACGCCTCAAAACAACGGTCTGTCCCACTTGGGTGAGCCTCCGAGGTCATCACTACATTACCACCAAAGGCCAACACATGGTCATAGATACGTGCATCATCCGTAGCCACCACAACCTTTGAAAGCGATGGCGCTTTAGAAGCCTGTTCATATACTCGTTGAATCATACTTTTGCCTGCAATGTCCACCAGTGGTTTGGCTGGAAATCGAGTAGAAGCATAACGAGAAGGAATAATTCCTAGAATGGATGATTGGGTAGTTGACATTATAAATAAAGGTGGTTGGTTAATTATGTACTGCAATTTCTAAAGAAAACTTCTTTTTTGAAAACCAAGTCAGTCGATTTATGAACTATTCCTAACAATTAACTGTACTTTTATGAAGTATATCATACAAATAAGGAAACTTATTTGTTAAGAATGTTAAAAGTAGCCATGAATTTAAGGATTAATTATACATTTGAGCAAAAGATTTGGCACTGCCTTTTTTACGGGCATTATATTATCTTGGAGTTAAGAGACGAAACAAAACGAACTGTTCGTTATACGTGCATAGATTTGCGAGATAATAACATTTGTTGGGAAAACTTGGATTTAAAAGCCTCTTGGTATCAAAGTCTATCGGAGGTTGTGAACGGTGCTGTATGTATTTATGAATACGAAGCAGAAGATAAGCCAGTTGTTAAACAGACCTTTTGGGTGGACGTGGTGAGTGGCGAATTACGTGACACCATTCAAAATGACAGCGTACCAAGTAGGGAGATAGCTCGTCCTCAAACTCCCATTCATTACATAGAAGAGAATCCGTATTTTTCAGTAATTTTTAACTTTTTGTATCGTTTACTCAAAATTGAAGCTCAAAAAGCAGTAGATTATCTCGAAGTAGGTGACAAGATTATTATTTCTTATTATATTTACCATCAAAATTTACTATTCAATTACCTCTTGGTAACGAATCGTAAACGTGAAGTTTTACTTAATAAACTTATAGCTACCTCCGATGGCATAGGCATCGATACCTTTGTCGTTAGTACAGGTTTGTTGTTATACGTTGGAAACAAAAATCAATTACTCGGTTATGAAATTGAAACCTAGATTTATTTTATCTGTTGTTACTGTTGGCTTTTTGTCAGGAGCAAACCACAACTCGTATGCTTTCGAAATAGCAAAGGATTCTGTTGGTTTTAAAAGAGAAGGTGTAAAAAACTTTGTTCTTTATAAGGTCGAAGCAAAACAAACATTGTATTCGATTGTTAAACGGTATGGAGCAACAGTTGGAGAATATAAAGCGGCAAATCCTGGTGCTTCAGATGTTGTACAAATTGGTCAGGTTTTAAAAGTTCCTTATCGTGGAGTTGTTAAACAAGGAACACCAAGTCCCAAAGTACCTAGTTATAACGATCAGAATGAAACCGTTAATCCGACCGAAGGACAATACGAACCTGTGAAAATGGTTACGCACGTGGTTGGACCTGGTCAAACCCTATTCGGTGTAGCGACAAAACATAAAGTTACCTTAGCTGAGTTACGCAAATGGAACAATCTGAATAACGATAAGTTAGAGGTAGGGCAAGTTTTGATTGTTGATGCCAAAGAATATGAAAGAGCAAAAGCAGCCAATCAGCTTCCTAAAGATAATGAGTTAATTAAAATTAATCCTGAAACCAATCAGCCAGAACCGTATAAAGAATCTGATGTGAAGCCTAGTACAGAAGTGGCAAAAACAGCATCGGGCTATAAAAAAGTAATTCAAACAGGATTGGCTGAATTGATTGACGTAGAAGATAAGTCGGGTAAATATCTAGCTTTACACCGTACTGCTCCAGTAGGTACATTAATTAATGTGAAGAACTTCTCGAATGGTCAATCCATTTGGGTAAAAGTAATAGGTAAATTACCTCCTGGTGCTGCTAACGATAAGGTAATTATTAAATTGTCACCAAAAGCTTTTGAAAAATTAAATCCAATTGACAACCGTATTAGAGCTGAATTGAACTATATGATTCAATAATATCGGTTGATTTTTTATACAATAAAAATCACTAGTTAGTCTAGTTTATAAGCAAATGCCTAGAGAAAAGCGTCCATTTACAACAGGACATATCATCTTTAATATTTTATATACCTTGGCTTTTCCAGCCATTGCAACCTTCGCTTTTTTATATACCGTGTTGGTGTGGGTATTTTCTGTTCCATCTAGGCTAATTGCTTTTATTGCATCAAAAATAAAATAACGCTCCGATGATTCGGGCAACCCAAAATGACATATACACTTGTGAATGCAAATGTATATGTCATTTTTGCTAAATACCCCTTTGAAAGCGTAGAACCGACAATCCCATCATTGCATACATGAATAATTTTGTTGCCGATTTACTTGAACAGAAATACCTTCAATATAACCAGCCTAATTTTATTCCAAACGATCCCGTTTCAATTCCACATCTTTTTTCAAAAAAACAAGATATTGAATTGATGGGCTTTTGGGCAGCTATTTTAGCTTGGGGACAACGAAAAACAATCATTAATAAAAGTAAAGAATTAATTCAATTAATGGATGGCTCTCCTCATGATTTCATCCTCAATCATCAAGACTCCGATTTGAAAGTTTTTTTAAACTTTAAACATCGGACGTTTAATGCAACGGATACTCTTTACTTTATTGCATGGTTTCGTGATTTTTATTCCAAACATGATTCGCTAGAGTTTGCTTTTAGCCAGTTTATAACAGCAGACAATCCAACGGTAGAACAAGGATTAATTGGTTTTCATGACTTGTTTTTTAGCCTAGAAGATTATCCAGAAAGAACAAAAAAGCACATTGCAACTCCTGCTCGAAATTCTACTTGTAAACGCCTTACGATGTTTTTACGTTGGATGGTGCGTAAAGACGACAAAGGGGTTGATTTCGGAATTTGGAATACCATTAGTCCAGCCCAACTTATTTGTCCTTGCGATGTTCACGTAGATCGAGTAGCACGAAAATTAGGTCTCATTCAGCGAGAACGAACCGACTGGAAAACAGCCTTAGAATTAACCCAAAAGCTGAAAGAATTAGATTCTTCTGATCCCGCCAAATATGACTTTGCCCTATTTGGATTAGGAGTTGAAGGTGAAATGTAAGCATTTACGAGATACTTAATGTAGTCTATAGTTGTAAACAATAATTGCCTTAATTTACCCCTGAAAACTATTCATATAACATAAAAAAACTCAATCATTTATCCCCAATGAATATTACTAAAAGTACTTTTGCCCATTTTAAAGAATACGTCCTCTCGAATCCATCTACAGGAGAATCCGTACATATTTTACCAGAATTAGGTGGTATTATTCGTAAGTTATCGTTACGTAAAGGCAATAAATCATTCACCGTTATTAATTGCGGCGATACGTTAGAAGAGCTACAAACACAACTTTCGTCTTATCCCTCTACCCACTTGTTTCCTTGGGGAAATCGTGTAAGAAACGGACAGTTCACGTACGATGGAAGTACACATCAGCTTCCCTTAAATGAAGTTAATTTACAGAATGCACTTCATGGATTTGTGTATTTTAGCCCTTTTAAAATCATGGAGGCTACAGTAGTAGATGATGTAGCTATATTGGTTTTACGTTATACCTACAAAGGTGGTTATTTTGGGTATCCTTTTCCGTTTACTCTTGATATAACCCATTCATTTAGCACAGGAAATGGCTTGACCTTGACTTACACTATTACCAATATTGGCACGACTACCATGCCTACGAGTTTAGGTTGGCATCCATACTTTCAATTTGAGGGAGAAAAAGTAGATGATTTATTACTAACGATTCCTTCGACTCATCAGTACCAATCAGATAGTCAGATGATTCCAGTAGGACGTTCTGAAAGACAATTTGGCGAAGCAGTAAGTCTATCGAATGTGAATTTAGACACTATTTTTGCCCTTGAACCTTCGACAGATAAGCACGAAATTATCTTATCTTCGCCAGCCAAAGACGTAGCTATTCACTTATGGCAAGATGCCGCAGCAAATCAGTTTAATTACTCCATCGTTTACACGCCAGACAGCCGAGATAGAATAGCCATTGAACCCATGACTGCTCCAACCGATGCTCTAAATTCAGGGGAAAACCTCTTAGAAATTAAAGCAGGAGAGGAGT
>JBMLRK010000307.1:0-14275 GCA_049241065.1 Spirosomataceae bacterium | reverse complement strand
TCAAAGCTCCAGAAGTAATCTTACGTAACGAAAAACGTATGTTACAAGAGGCTGTCGATTCATTATTCGATAACTCTCGTAAAGTAAATGCGGTTCGTTCAGAAGGTAACCGTGCCTTGAAATCCCTTTCTGATATGTTGAAAGGTAAGCAAGGACGTTTCCGTCAAAACTTACTAGGTAAACGTGTCGATTATTCTGGTCGTTCGGTAATTGTAGTAGGTCCTGAATTGAAAATGCACGAATGTGGTTTGCCAAAAGATATGGCTGCCGAATTATTCAAACCATTCGTTATCAGAAAATTGATTGAAAGAGGTATCGTGAAAACGGTAAAATCTGCCAAGAAAATTGTTGATAGAAAAGACCCTGTAGTTTGGGATATTTTGGAAAATGTAATGAAAGGACACCCAGTTCTCTTGAACCGTGCCCCTACGCTACACCGTTTAGGTATCCAAGCATTCCAACCTAAATTAATTGAAGGAAAAGCAATCCAATTGCACCCATTGACTTGTACGGCATTTAACGCCGATTTCGATGGTGACCAGATGGCGGTACACGTACCACTTGGACAAGAAGCAATCTTGGAAGCCTCTTTATTAATGTTGGGTTCTCACAACATCTTGAACCCTGCCAATGGTGCTCCTATTACGGTACCATCTCAGGATATGGTTCTTGGATTATACTACGTAACGAAAGGTCGTAGAGATACTCCAGAATACCGTGTGCCAGGTGAAGGTTTGAAATTCTACGGTTTTGAGGAAGTAGTAATCGGTATGAACGAAGGTAAAGTATCGAAACACGCTAACATCACTGTAAAAGCAAACGTTCGTCAAGATGACGGTACGTTAAAAGCTGAAATGGTAGAAACGGTTGCTGGACGTATTCTATTCAACCTTTGTGTTCCTGAAGAAGTAGGATATATCAATGAGTTGTTAACTAAGAAAAAGTTACAGCAAATTATTGCTAAGGTATTCAAAATCTCTGGCGTTTCTCGTACAGCGAAATTCTTGGATGATATCAAAGAATTAGGATACCAAATGGCATTTAAAGGAGGTCTTTCAATGGGTATTGGTGACATCATCGTTCCAGAAGAAAAGGCTGAATTGATTAAGAAAGCTACAGAAGACGTGGCAACCGTAACAGATAACTACTTAATGGGTTTAATTACGGATAACGAACGTTATAATGCAGTTATTGACATCTGGACGAAAGTGAACTCGAAAATCACTGATACCTTGATGAAGCAAATGGAGAACGACAAACAAGGTTTCAATGCCATCTTTATGATGATGCACTCTGGAGCTCGTGGTTCTCGTGAGCAGATTCGTCAGTTAGGTGGTATGCGTGGTTTGATGGCGAAACCTCAAAAGAACTTAGCTGGTTCGGTAGGTGAAATCATCGAAAACCCAATCCTTTCGAACTTTAAAGAAGGTCTTGACGTATTAGAATACTTTATCTCAACTCACGGTGCTCGTAAAGGTCTTGCCGATACAGCCTTGAAAACAGCCGATGCGGGTTACTTAACTCGTCGTTTACATGACGTTGCTCAAGATGTAATCGTGAATGAAGATGACTGTGGTACATTACGAGGTATTCAGATTGCAGCCTTGAAAGACAACGAAGAAATCATCGAACCGTTATCAGAACGTATCGTTGGTCGTGTGGCTATTCACGATGTAATTGATCCAGTAACAGGTGTATTGTTAATCAAAGCTGGTGAAGAAATCAGTGATGAGGCAGCATTAAGCGTAGATGAAACAGCTATCGACTCAATCGAAATGCGTTCGGTATTAACTTGCGAAACTCGTAATGGTGTTTGTGCTAAGTGTTATGGACGTAACCTTTCGACGGGTAGAATGGTAGGTATCGGGGAAGCTGTAGGGGTTGTGGCATCACAATCAATTGGTGAACCAGGTACGCAGTTGACGTTACGTACATTCCACGTTGGGGGTACTGCCCAAAACGTTACCTTAGATGCAGCTATCAAAGCGAAATTTGACGGTATTATTAAGTTTGAAGAAGTTCGTACCGTAGCATCGATAGATCCGGATGGAAATCCAGTGGATATTGTGATGGGTCGTTCGGGTGAGGTTCAAATTGTTAACGCAAACAATACTAACCAAGTATTTATTGCAAACAACGTTCCTTACGGTTCATTCTTACGTGTGAAAGACGGACAAACAATCGCTAAAGGAGACGAAATTTGTGCTTGGGATCCATATAACGCAGTAATCCTTTCTGAAGTGGACGGTATCGCCGTATTCGATGCAATCGAAGAAAACGTTACTTATAAGGAAGAAGCCGATGAACAAACAGGTTTAAGAGAAAAAGTAATTATTGAATCGAAAGATAAAACGAAAAACCCTGCTATCATCGTAAATGTAAAAGACGGAGAACCTGTTATTTACAACGTACCAGTAGCAGCTCGTCTAGCAATCGACAATGGTGCTAAAATTAAGCCAGGTCAAATCTTAGCGAAAATTCCTCGTGCTGCGGGTAAAACTCGTGATATTACGGGGGGGCTTCCACGTGTAACTGAATTATTTGAAGCTCGTAACCCTTCTAACCCTGCTGTCGTTTCTGAAATTGACGGTGTGGTAACATTAGGTGGTATCAAGCGTGGTAACCGTGAGATTTATATCCGTGCGAAAGACGGTGCTGAACGTAAATACTTAGTTCCATTATCGAAACACATCCTTGTACAAAACAATGACTTTGTGCGTGCAGGTGTGCCATTATCGGATGGAGCAATTACGCCTTCAGACATCTTGTCTATCAAAGGGCCAACAGCAGTTCAAGAGTACTTAGTAAATGAGATTCAGGACGTTTACCGTTTACAAGGGGTAAAAATCAACGATAAGCACATCGAGGCAATTGTCCGTCAGATGATGCAGAAAGTTGAAATCGTTGAATCGGGTGATACGATGTTCTTGAATGGTCAAAATGTTGACCGCTTTGTAGTACGTGAAGCGAATGACTTAATCTTAGATAAGAAAGTTGTTACAGATGCAGGTGATTCAGAAACAATGAAAGTGGGTATGATTGTATCTGCTCGTTCATTGAGAGACGAAAACTCTTCATTGAAACGTCGTGATATGAAACTTGTTCAAGTGCGTGATGCAAACCCTGCGGTTTCGCAACCAAACTTACAAGGTATTACACAAGCGTCGTTAGGTACAGATTCATTCATCTCTGCGGCATCATTCCAAGAGACAACGAAAGTATTATCTGAAGCATCTATCCGTGCTAAAGTTGATACCTTAGATGGCTTGAAAGAAAACGTAATTGTTGGTCACTTAATCCCAGCAGGTACAGGTGTTCGTAAATATGCTGATTACGTAGTGACTTCGAAAGAAGAATTACAAACCCTAGAAACAGCAAAAGAAAGCAAAGCAGCTGATAAAGTTGGTGGCTATCGTAAAGCTCGTTGGGTATCGTAATAAGCTAATTGAAGCTTGATGCTTTTTAAAAAATACCGTTAGAATTCGTTTCTAACGGTATTTTTTTGTTTTAACTTTTGCAGTAAAGATAGAAAAAGAATCATTTTGTAATTTTTGATGATAAAATAGAAGGTTTTGGGTATAAGTTATTCATTAATTCGAAAACAAGATGCAAAATTCACAATTGCATTCATTGAATAGCTTAGGTTTTTCGTTAAATTTGAGAAAGAAAATTAGTCAAACACATTAGAACAATGAACGGACAAGAAGAAGGAAATCAAATCAATGTAGAATTATCAGAAGCTATCGCAGAGGGGGAATATGTCAATTTAGCGATGATTGCACACTCTCAAAGTGAGTTTGTAGTTGACTTTATAAAAATGATGCCGGGCTTACCCAAAGCAAAAGTGAAGTCTCGTGTTATTTTAACTCCAGACCATGCGTACAGACTGCTTAATGCACTCAAAGAAAACATCGCAAAGTATGAAGAAGTATATGGTGCTATCTCGTCAGACGATGATTCTCAAATAGGCTTTCAGTTCCCGATGAATTATCGTGGCCCCATCGGAGAAGCTTAATTAAACAGTGTGATTTTACCCATTTCACTCTCAATCCCTAAAATATTTATCTTAATGAATCAGCAATTATCCAAAACAGGTATTCTTGAAAATCAATTTTCTCCAAAATTAAAAATTCAATTTCCAGACAAACAGTTATTTGACCTGCCAGAAAAAGTTTTACAATTTGGTACAGGAGTTTTACTTAGAGGACTTTGCGATTATTTTATCGACAAAGCCAACAAACAAGGCGTTTTTAATGGTCGAATCGTAGTCGTAAAATCAACTGATCGTGGAGATGCAGAAGCGTTTAATGAACAAGATGGGCTTTACACACATTGTATCAAGGGACTTAAAAATGGCGATTTAATAGAAGAATATCACTTAAATGCTTCTATCTCTCGTACCCTTTCAGCCAAAAATCAGTGGCAAGAAGTACTAGAATGTGCGAAAAATCCCGAAATGCAGGTGATTATTTCGAATACAACCGAAGTCGGTATTCAGTTGATTGACGAAGATTATATACTTAATTCGGTGGAATCTCCTGCTTCATTCCCGATGAAATTATTGGCTTTCTTGCATGAAAGATGGACTGTTTTTAATGGTGATAAATCAAAAGGGATGGTCATCGTTCCGACGGAATTAATCGTAGGAAATGGAGATAAATTAAGAGGGATTGTTGTTGAACAGGCACAACGTAATAAACTTGAACCTGCTTTTATTGAGTGGCTAGAGAAACATAATTCGTTCTGTAATTCATTGGTAGATAGAATTGTTCCAGGGAAACCAGACGAAGAATCGTACAAAGAAGTAAGTACAAAACTTGGCTATGAAGATAAGTTATTGATTGAGTCTGAGGTATATAGTCTTTGGGCAATTCAAGGGGGTGAACACGAGCGTGCGGTACTTTCTTTTGCTAAGGTGGATGAAGGGGTAATTATTGACAAAGACATTGAAATTTACCGTGAATTAAAGCTCCGTTTATTGAACGGAACACATACACTGGTTTGTGGAATGGCATATCAATTAGGTTTTAAGTTAATGAAAGACCTAATGGCTAATAATTACATGGGTAGAATTGTAACGAATTTAATGCTTGGTGAATTGGCCTTAGCGATTCCTCATAAAATTGATTCTAAAATCACCGATCGTTTTGGACGTATGGTTTTAGACCGTTTCCGTAATCCGTATTTGAAGCATAAGTTAATTGATATTACGGTGCAATATACCGCTAAAATGAAGATGCGTAACATCCCGATTTTAGTACGTTATTACGAAGAATTCGGCAAAGCACCCGAATTATTTGCGATGGGTTTTGCGGCATATTTACAATTTATGCACCCAGAAAAAGAGGTGAACGGATTCTATTATGGCGAAAGTAACGGCGAATTCTATCCAATTAACTGTACCTTTGCTCCTTATTTTTACGAAGCATGGATGGGAACATTCGATTTGCATAAAGTGTTGTCAAACTCGAGCCTTTGGGGAGTTGATTTAACCGCTCTTCCAGGTTTTGAAGATGCAGTAGCAAAATATTTATAACTTAATAAAAGCTGATGCTTTTGATAATAATGGAAGCTTTTGTTAATTCAGAGGCTTCCATTGTTATATTTAGCTGGCTAATTCACTTGTATTTATGTCATTAGAACAAACTTTTAGATGGTTCGGGCCTAAAGATCCCGTTCCATTAGCACACATTCGTCAAGCAGGAGCAACGGGTATTGTAACCGCTCTCCATCATTTACCAAACGGCGTGGTTTGGACAGAAGACGAAATCGCCACTCGTAAGGCAATCGTTGAAGCCGCAGGACTCGATTTATCGGTTATTGAAAGTGTTCCTGTACATGAGGACATCAAAAAACGTTCTGGCAACTACCGTCAATATATTGAAAATTACAAATTGAGTTTACGGAATCTTGGTAAACAAGGAATTGATACGGTATGCTATAATTTCATGCCCGTATTAGATTGGACTCGTACCGACCTCGATTTTCTTTTGGCAGATGGTTCAAAAGCTTTACGTTTTGATGCAACTGAATTTGCCGCTTTTGAATTATTTATCCTGAAAAGAGCAAAAGCGGTTGAAACTTATACAGAGGCTCAGCAACAAAAAGCGGAAACTTGGTTCAAAACGGCATCGGAAGAAGCCAAAAATAAATTAGTTCGCAACATTATTGCTGGTCTTCCAGGCAGTGAAGAGAGCTTTACGGTGGCAGAATTTGCTACTGTGTTGGATACTTATAGCGAAATTGGTGATTTAGAATTGCGTAATAATTTATATGATTTCTTACGTGAAATTACCCCTGTTGCCGAGGAAGCGGGTATCAATTTAGCCATCCATCCAGATGATCCTCCTTACCCAATTTTAGGACTTCCACGGGTAGTAAGCACCGAAGCAGATGCGGTTCAATTATTAAATGCTTATGACAGCCCGAATAATGGCTTATGCTTCTGTACAGGTAGTTATGGCGTTCGTCCTGATAACGACTTAGTAGGAATGGTTGAGCGTTTGGGAAATAAAATTAACTTTATTCACCTGCGTGCTACGAAAAGTGATGCCGATGGTAATTTCTACGAAGCTGACCATTTAGATGGAGATGTCGATATGTTTGGTGTGATGAAAGCCTTAGTAATTGAACAAAATAGCAGAGTTGAAGCAGGAAGAAAAGACTATCGTTTACCCTTTAGACCAGACCACGGACACCGTATGTTGGACGATTTGAATCCTGATAAATTGACAAACCCTGGCTATACTGCCATCGGTCGTTTGAGAGGACTCGCAGAACTGAGAGGCTTAGAATTAGGAATTAGAAAAATGTTATCATAAAAGGTGTCAAGTTTGCAAAGAATATAGGCACAAAGTATTTTTTGTAAAATAAAAATGCTTCAATATATCGTCAAACTGTTCAATTCCACTTAGCGGGTGAATTTATTCACCCGTGACGGGTAAGTTTAACTAGTCATCATAACTAAAAAACGCTGATAAAACCGTTTTATCAGCGTTTTTTAGTTTTAAGAAATAATCTTATTTCGACATAAATAAGCGATTCCATTCTTCTAAACCTCGTTCTGTTAAAATAGGAATAAGTGAACTTAAAAAGATACGATGATAATGTTGAACACGCTTGTTTACTTCTCCTTCATAAACAATTTCTGCACGAGCAATCCAAAAATCACCAAAAGTAAGTAAGTGTTCAGTCAATAGTTCATATTGGTCTGGGAAAAGTGGTGAACGAATCAATCCATCTGTTTCTAAGTCCTTAAAGGTTTGAATCATTTGCAATTTTCGCACGAGCATCAATTGCTTAAAGTGTTGATTGATAGCTGGAATACTTCGCATAATTCGAACAAAATCTAACATCAGAAAACGATACTCATAGAGTAGTTCGAAACCTTTGAATGAGGTGTCATATAGTACTTGCAAAGAGGAGGATGTTGTTTTCATTCCTGCAAACAAACCATTTAATTCTTCTACCAAGTCAATATAAAGAGCTTGTATGATGCTGTCGGTATTCGGAAAATGATAGCACAGATTACCATGACTCATCGTTAATTCAGAGGCTATATGCCGAACAGTAATACTGTCAGTTCCTTGTTGATTATATAACTCTTTTGCTTTCGCCAAAATCCGCTCCTTTGTTGTCATTGCTCAATAGTCTATTTTTAATGTAAAATTATTATTATTTTAGAACATTTGTACTATTGATTTTGAGTTAGTACATTTGTTCTAAATATTTCAAAAAGCAAATGATACAAATTTCTAGTTGGACAAATACGATATTCTTTAGCCTAGTAGGTACAATCCATGTATATTGGGCATTTCTTGGTCTTCTCGGAATACCACTCGATTCTATCAATGCTGTGATACCAGAAAAAAAGGAAGGCAATCTCTCGTTTCAACCCTCTGTATTGGCAACCTTGGTTGTAGCTATTGGTTTATTTACGATGGCATTTTTTAGTTGGGCGATTCTCTCAGATGCTGTTGTTTTTTCTGAGCAGTGGGTAAAGCGAATAAATGCAGGGATTGCTTTTTTATTTTTAGTAAGGGCAATAGGCGATTTTAAGTACGTTGGTTTTTTCAAAAAAGTCAAAGAAACTCGATTTGCCTTGAATGATACTCGTTATTATTCTCCTCTTTGTTTGTGCGTAGCGTATAATGCCCTTATAATTGCTATTAACTAGCAATCAACAGATGAAGAACTCAAACAAAAATAACTAGATAGTTAAGCAAATGAAAATTATCATTATTGGGGCTGGAATAGGAGGGCTTACCACAGCGATTGCTTTACAACAGTTAGGGCATGAAGTTTACTTAGCAGAACAAGCCTCCGAAATTAAGGCCGTTGGTGCAGGCATTGTCTTGGCTTCTAATGCGATGAAAGCCCTGCGTGATTTGGGGCTTGAAAAAGAAATCATGGCGAAAGGAAAAGTGGTGGAAGCATTTAATATTGTTGACCAAAACGCAAAACTCATTAGTGAAGTCTATGCACAGCGTTTTTTTGACCGTTTTGGTATTGGTAATTTTACGATTGCTCGTGCCGATTTGCACCAATGTTTAGCGTCGAAACTACACGGGAATACCTTGCATTTAGGGAAAAAACTAAGCTCATTTCAACAAAACTCAACAGAAGTAACCGCCAATTTTGAAGATGGAACACAGGTAAAAGCCGATTTGTTAATTGCTACCGATGGCATTCACTCGTTAGTCCGCAAGACGCTTTTACCGCAGAGTCAGCAACGTTATTCGGGTGAAACGTGTTGGAGAGCGATGGTCGATGTTAGTACGATTAATTGCGATTTTACCAAAGCTTTTGAATGTTGGGGGAGTAAAGGACGTTTTGGATTCGTTCCCGTATCTGAACAGCGAATCTATTTTTATCTGTGTATCAAAGCGAAGCAACAAGATGCTCGTTTTAAAACGTTCAAAGCGGCAGACCTTCAAGCCTATTTTGCAGATTATGCTTTTCCAATTCCAGAAGTATTGGCAGTTACAAAAGATAGCGAATTGATTCAGAATGATTTAATCGACTTGAAACCAATAAACCGTTTTGCTTTTGGAAGAGTCCTACTAGCGGGAGATGCTGCTCATGCGACGACTCCAAATATGGGACAAGGGGCTTGTCAAGCAATTGAAGATGCCATTGTCTTGAAAAATTGCCTCCAAGAAGGAAAGCCAATAGCAGAAACGTTACAAAATTTTGAACGAAAGAGAATCCCTAGAACAACAAAGGTTGTCAACCACTCTTGGCTTATCGGTAAACTAGCTCAGGTGGAAAACCCTTTCTTGATAAAACTAAGGAATTTTCTGATGAGAAAAACTCCTGCGAGTTTCCAAGACACTACCTATCGTTTCTTGTATGAAGTAGATTTTTAAGGAACGTTTATCCTTTTAATCAACCATTCATCCGTAAAATTGAAATGCTTGAAACCTTCTGAAAATGAACATCGTTAACAAACTAACGACATAATATATTTTCAAATGCAAAAAGCTATTCTTATTCCCGTAATAACCCTTATACTCTTATTAATTGACTGGTATGTTTGGCAAGCGGTTCGAGTTTCTTTCCAACAAACGACGCAACAGACCCAACAACTGGTTAAATATATTTTCTGGGGACTCACAACCCTTACCCTTTCGGGAATGTGGGCGTATAATTTTATCAATCCAGATTTATTAGGTAAAAATATGCGTACCATCATTATGGCAGGCTTTTTTGTCAATTATGCTTCCAAATTGGTTGTACTGATATTTCTGCTCATTGATGATTTAATCCGATTGATTCGCTGGATTATTAGTTTATTTCAGTCAACCCCACCCTCATCAGAAACAAGTGCCAATACGGATTCTTTAGCTACTCAGCCAATTACACGTTCTGATTTTTTAATGAAAACAGCCGTAATTGCAGGAACTGTACCCGCTTTGGCCATGACTTGGGGCATCCTTTCTGGAGCTCATGATTATCGGGTGCGTCGTGTCAAATTAGCCTTAAAGAATTTACCTAAATCCTTTGAAGGCATGACGATTGCTCAAATTTCAGATATTCACTCAGGTTCGTTTTTCAATCGAGTAGCTGTAAAGGGTGGCGTTGAAATGTTGATGAAAGAAAAGCCTGATATGGTGTTCTTTACAGGAGATTTAGTCAATAACTTTGCTACCGAGGTTCAGGAATATATTGATATTTTTAACAAGGTAAAAGCACCCTTAGGGGTCTTTAGTACATTGGGTAATCATGATTATTCAGACTATATTAACTGGGGAACGAATGTTGCAGGGAAGCGTCAGAACCTTCAAAACCTGATGCACGCTCATAAAGTGATGGGTTATGACTTATTGATGGACGAACATCGTTTTATCGAACAAGGGGGTGAAAAATTAGCGATTGTAGGGGTACAAAACATTAGTGGGCAAACTCGATTCCATACCTATGGCGACCTTTCAAAAGCGGTTAAAGGAACAGATGAAGCAGCGGTGAAATTACTCCTTTCGCATGACCCAACGCACTGGGATAAGGAAGTTAATGCCCAATTTAAAGACATTGACGTGATGTTCTCAGGACACACACACGGCACTCAATTCGGTATTCCGATTGGTGAAGACAAAGTTTGGACACCCGCTCAATATGCGTACAAACAATGGGGAGGACTGTATAAAGAAGGTGACCAGCAGTTATATGTAAACCGTGGTTATGGTTATATCGGTTATCCAGGAAGAGTAGGAATGCCTCCTGAAATTACCATTTTTGAATTAGTGAAAGCGTAAAAGCAAAATCCCGATGCAATTAAATAGGCATCGGGATTTTGCTTTTAAGATTAAAAATTAAATTGAGCTTGTAAGCGAAGTAGATTTCCTGTTTGACGATTGGATGTTAGACTAGCATCTTCAAAGGTTCTATCGGAAATGGTATAAATAGCAGTTAGTTCAAAATAATCTTTTAGTTGCCATTCTGCACCCAATTCCAAATCTTTCACAATGTAACGTCTTGCGTCAATTTCGTGTTTTTTCCCTCCGTTGTAATATTGATATTTAACAAAAGATGTCAAGTGATTTTCACCGATTTTTTGGCGGTGCATCAATTGGGCGTATCCTCCCCCTAAAGGTTTCAGTTCTGTTGTTTTTGTTATAGGATTAAATTCAGGGCCTTCTCCTACATTATATTCTGCTTGAAGTCCAAATGGTTGTGGATATACAATTAAGGTAGCAGCTACTCGACGATCAAGAAATTCCGTTTTAGTGGCTTTATTCTTAGTGATATCAGCATTTTTTTCGATAACAAACTTTCCCGTATATGCTTGAAGTGAACCTTCTATAATTTGCCCAGATTTTAGTTTAAATGGGTAAGTCACTCGTGTTACTAAGTGTGGTTGATTGTTCGTTTCCGCCTTATTCGCATTCTGCCCATTATAAGCCCCCAATGCAAAGACCCCATAATCTCCACTACCTTTTAATCCTGATTTAACAAGATAAGCAAAACGCTCTCTGATAGTTGCAGGAGCCCAGTAATAAAAAATACCTAAATCACGCTCGTTTGAAACTGGACTATTTGTAGCATCAGCACGGTCTAATGCAAGACGGTTTTGTGATGATTGCATATTTTCAAAACCATAAGGAATCTTACTTTGACCAAATCTAAAGCGAGATTCTTTTTTAGCATCAAGAGCTAAGTCAAAATAAGCATCTCTTACTTGGAAGCTGTGTTGAAATGAGTTACTAACGTTAGAAGCAAAATCAGGTTGAATGTAGATGTACAAACGCTCAGAAACATCGCCCGAAAAAACTAAACGTCCTCTACGGATAAAAAAACCTCCATTCTCACCCCACGATCTATCGCATTGTTCACATTTTAGTTTTTCGTTAGTTTCTAATAAACGATTATACCTTACTTGGGCATAACCCCTAAGCGAAATACGTTCGAACCATTTTTTGGAAGTTGTTTCTGTTTTTTGTTGTGCAAGAGTATTTGCACTAAGGGCACAGATAGCCATTAGAACTAGGAGTCCTTTGTAAGTTTTCATCTGGATTTTTCGATATTGGTAGTTGCAATGTACTTGTGCGAATTTTGAAGAGTAAGCGTGCGGTATATTTCAATTCGCAACCGCACGCTTTTAATTATGTGTTATAACAGAATGCTAATTGATAGCATTTTTCTTGAATCTATCCAACAAGAGTACGAAGTAAATAGAATAACGTAGCAGAAAGAATAATCGTTACAGGTAACGTTAGAACCCATGCCATTACGATATTTTTCACTGTACCACCTTGTAAGTTTTTGATACCTTTAGAGGCTACCATCGACCCCGCAATACCCGAAGATAATACGTGAGTGGTAGAAACTGGCCATTTGTAAGCAGTTGCTAAACCAATTGTAATTGACGCAACTAATTCAGCAGAAGCTCCTTGTGCATAAGAAAGGTGTTGCTTTCCGATTTTTTCACCGATAGTTACTACGATACGTTTCCAACCAATCATCGTACCTAATCCTAATGAAAGAGCAATCATCCACATTACCCAGTTAGGAGCGAAATCTGTTAAAGAAGATAAGCCTTTTCCAGTACTTCCTAAGGTAAAGAACGGAGCTTTATCGCCAGATGTAGCTTTCTTTAAATCTTTTTTATCAGCAGCACTTAACGTAACAGCATCACTTTCAGTTAATTTTTTTGTATGTTTTGTAATTGCTAAAACGTCTTTACGAATCTCTAATTTCTTTTCTGTACTTAATGTATGATTTAATGAGTTTTGTTTTAAAACGTCCGTTAGACCATGGGTTGCTTTCATGATTTTAGCATAGCTTTCTTTTTCGGTAGAAGAAAGAGCATTTGTATCAATTTTAGCAATAATAGTTTGAACTGTTGTTACTTCTGTTTGTAACTTAAATGGATCAACATCTGTATTTAAAGCAAAATAACTAGGTAAAAAAGCAATCAAAATCATCATCACTAAACCGATTCCTTTTTGACCATCATTACGTCCGTGGAAGAAACTTACTAAAGTACAAGTCAAGAATAATACAGAACGAATCCACATTGGAGGAGGAGTGTCCTTTTTCGGCTCTTTAAAAATTTCTTTGTTTCCAATTGACTTCTTCATAATGTACATAAAGATAATAGCCACAGCAAAACCAAATACAGGAGATAATAATAAAGCTTGTCCAATTTCTACTGCTTTATCCCAGTTAACTGTTTTTAAACCATCCTTATTTTCTGGTAAAACCGCATATCCAACTCCAATTCCAATAATTGAACCAATCAATGTGTGCGAAGAAGAAGCAGGAATTCCAAAGTACCAAGTTCCCAAGTTCCATAAAATTGCAGCACCAAGCATGGCAATTGCCATACACATCGAGTGATAGACATTCGGGTCGATGAGTAACTCTGTGGGAAGGAGTCCAATGATGGACATCGTTACACCAACACCACCAGTCAACAAACCAAGGAAGTTCATAAAGCCAGACCATACAACTGCCTGAGTTGGTTTTAGTGAGTTAGTATAAATTACGGTTGCAACAGCGTTGGCCGTGTCGTGAAAGCCGTTCACAAACTCGAACGCACATGCCAAGAAAAGGCAGAAGAAAAGAAGGATAAATAATGTAGTGTCTAATCCGAACATTGGTTTTTCTGTTTAATTGTACTAATTTTTAAGGATATTAAGCGTATGCTGTATGATTGTTTTGCAAAAAACTGGAAGCAAAATAAAAAGCAGTATCACACTAATTAAACCTTAATTTAGTAGTAAACATTACTGGATGATTTTTCATATTGGTATTTCGTTTGCAAAGGTAGAAATTGTTTATGATGTCAATGTTACCAAATTGTTAAATCTCGCTTTTTGAAAAAAAACGAAGCTTATAAATGGTCGGATAGCTGTTAAGATGTACGATTGAGAGGAGTAAATTAACCTTTCTAAAAAAAAAACTTCAAAATTCTTTCTAACTATTTGTATCTTAACAAGAAAGCCGTAATTTTGCAGTCCGTTTCGTAGGGCATTAATCAAGTTTCGCTTTCTAAAAGCAACAAGGTTCTGCTAATCAGCATGTTTAGTTACATACAAGGCTGGCGAAAAGGACGACGTAAATCAGGTAGAGAAGCTTCCACCTCTGCTGGCAGATTGAAATCAATTTTACATTATTCTATAGTTGAATAATGATTAAGATTTACTTAATAACGATTCCACAGAAATGGCAAAAGAAATAGCTGGCTACGTTAAGTTGCAATGCAAAGGTGGTGCTGCAAACCCATCACCCCCAATTGGTCCTGCCTTGGGTTCTAAGGGTTTGAATATCATGG
>JBMLRK010000306.1:0-2104 GCA_049241065.1 Spirosomataceae bacterium | reverse complement strand
ACGGTATAAACAATGGATTTATTTACGAACGAACAACGCAATTTGCTACCCAAAGACGGCACAGTGTATTACTATGGAACTATCTTTTCAAACGAAGCCATACAGCACTATTCCGAAACCTTAATGAACAACATTGAATGGAAAAACGATGAAGCCATTATTTTCGGAAAACATCTTTTTACCAAACGAAAAGTGGCTTGGTATGGCGATAGGGTTTTTGAATACACCTATTCAAAAATCACAAAAAGAGCCTTGCCGTGGACTCCAGAATTACTAGCACTAAAACAAATCGTGGAAGAAAAAACAGGCGAAACTTTTAACTCTTGCCTACTAAATTTATACCACAATGGCGACGAAGGAATGGCTTGGCATAGTGACGGAGAAAAAGATTTGAAAAAAGATGGAGCTATTGCTTCGTTAAGTTTTGGTGCGGTTCGTAAGTTTGCTTTTAAGCATAAAGAAAGCAAAGAAACTGTTTCGCTATTTTTAGAAAATGGGAGCTTACTCGTCATGAAAGATACCACCCAAACGCATTGGCTACATAAACTACCAACAACCAAGCAAATTTCAAAACCAAGAATAAATTTGACGTTTCGGACAATTATTTTGTAAGTTTGGAATTACTCCCATTCAAACAACATCTCCATCATGAAAAAAATCGTAATGTTCCTTGCTTCACTGTGCATTTTAGCGTCTTGTTCAACAGAAAAGAAAGCAGAGTCAAGCACTTCGACCGATAGTTTAAGTACCAATGCAGTAGCTGCTAATCAGAGCGATGAAGCAAAAAAGTGGTTAATTGAAGCCATTGAAACGACTTTTCAGGGCGAAAACTATGCGGATACGAGTCGCCATATTTATACCCCAACGTATGAAGCCTATAAAAACGATGCCGTAGGTGTGGGCTACGACGGCGGACTTTCGGAAGAGGAATTTGTTAAAAAGTGGAAAGGAAAATTCAATACCAAGTTAGCAGGAATGGGAACGGGTTTCTTGATTTCGGGACAAGATTTTGGGAAGATAAAAGTGGCTACCTGTGATTTAACCGAAAGTTTAAAAGACACAATTATTTTCAAGGTCGTAATTGACGATTTAGATGCGAAAGCACATTATAAACGAGATATTAAAGTTGTTCCAGCAGGCAAAAGCTTTTTGATTGCCGATGTGTTAGAATACAACGAACAATAAACTCCTGTCGAAGGTGTGTAAAAAGTGTAGCGTTTAAAGCTTAAAGCATTTCTATTCAAATGATATTCTATTAAATCGCATTCGGGGAAATATTATTTTAAAATTCACTATTTAACAAATAGTCTGCTTTTAACTTTAATCTTATAAACTGTTAACTTTTACACACCCTCTTAACCAATGAATAAAATGCCTAACACAGCTTATTATCGTCTTTCTTTAACCCTCTTACAACAACTCTTAGAAGGGGCAGGCTACGACAACTGGATTGCATGGCTCAACGAAGACCTCCGCCTTTGGGATGAAAACCAGTCAACCGAACACCATTTGCGAGCTTATGGAGGCATGGGTTCATTCAACGATGTAATTATCGGTTCAAACGATACACAAGGACTTTGGAAAGGGCGAGTATTCGGCATGATTCAATCATTAGCGTATGGATTAGCTCAGAAAAACATCGACACCGCTCCATTAGACCCTAGTTTTTATGGAAGTGCATCCGAAATATTAAGCGGTTGGCGTTGTCGTGCCTGCGGTCATGCCATCTTAAATGAGGTACAATTAGAGCAATACCTAGCGGGGTATTTTTTGCCAATATTCATGGTAAACTATTTGAAAGAAGATAAACTTTCAGCACTATTAGCCGTTGAAAACCTGATAAATTCCGTAGAGGTGGTAGCCAAACGAGAAGCAATTAGCCAGTTAATTCAACAGTCCAATATTGAATTAACGACTAATAATCAATGGCATTGGACTTGCCCACGTTGCCAAAGTACCGAAACGTGTTCTTACCGTTGGGAACTCCACGAAGACGGAACAGGCTTATTTGAAGCAGCGGATAATTTGGATATGTTGTGAGGTTAGCGTTCAAAAAAAACCTCTTTTTTAATGCTCATATCGATTCCATGTTTATATTTGTCCT
>JBMLRK010000305.1:3973-16680 GCA_049241065.1 Spirosomataceae bacterium | reverse complement strand
CAACATTGAAACCCTAAATTCACATACCGTAACTTTATTAGTTATGTTTGAATAAAAAAGGAGGTGTGTAAAAAGTTAAAAGTTTATAAGTTAAAAGTCTCTAAGGAGATCCATATTTTAAACTTGTAACGCTATACTTTTTACACACCCTTTTTATAAACTAAGTACTCAATAAAAGAGCTACTTACTAATACTTTTAAGCATTAAACTTTAAACTACAAATTACTAACTTTTCATTAATTTGATAAAATCTAAGGACTCATACGCCGCTTTTTGATTATATTCAAAAGCCATTGATTTGTAGTTAATCAAATCTACGATTGTCCCGATAAAGCATAATCCTCCTGTAAAGAAATACAGAATACCCATCCCAATTTGTCCCGTAATAAAACGGTGAATCCCTGCAAAACCGAACAAGCCCACCAACGTTGTAATTAAAATCAAGGTAGTATCCCTACGTTTACTTTGGTACATCATCATGTACTGAACTTGATCTTCTTCTGATAAATCTTTGATTAGGTTTTTGATAAAAACTAATTCTTCTTGTTCTAACTGAGAGAACATACTGTGCAAATGCTGGTTCATGGTATTATGGTTTAAAAAATGTTTTTGATAAGGTAATTATTCGATGAAAAATCACTGAGATAGCAAACAGACCCAACGGATGGCTATTCCAAGATTTTTTTATTTCACCGTGAAAAATATAAGAGATGGAATGTCCTAAACCACAGCCCGGACACCAGTCAAAACCCAAGTTTTTGATGGGACATAAGCTAAAGTGAGCTGCTGCTGGACTGATGACAGCCAAATAGAGCATTGCCATTATCCAAAAAAGTAGTTCGAGGTTTATTTTTCGTAACATCTTGAAACAAAGTTGCTTATCTTTTCTAAAACTTCTACTGCTTTTGGTATGAACGGTTTTGGGTCTGGATAAAGGCTACTTTTCATACTTTGTCATTATTATTTTCCTGTTTTTCAGACTCATGATTGATGGATTTCACTCGTGAGTCTGAAAATAACCAATTAACCATTTATACTGACGAGAATTAGCAATTGAAATAAAAGAACTTTCTTCGTGATAATCGTTCACCAAAGCCCACTTTCTTCTTTTCACAAAAAAAATTAAAGAAATAATTCTATTTGAGTAGTGGAAAGTAAAACGATAACCTACATACCATTGATAACGGGTTTCATACCTTTCATCGAACTACTTGTATTTGAATGATTACCAACAACAATTTCAAGACTATGAATAAACCTTTTCAATTTAAAGGAAAGTGTCTTTCCCCATCTTTTTTAGTTAAACAATTGAGTTTTTTATTATTGCTCCTGTGTTCCACCTTCTGGGTGGAAGCACAGCAATTAGCTTTCCCAGGAGCAGAAGGCGGTGGTCGCTTTGCAACAGGAGGTCGTGGTGGAACCGTTTATGAGGTAACCAACCTAAACGATGCTGGAACAGGAAGCTTGCGAGATGCCGTAAGTGTGGGCAACAGAACGATTATTTTTAAGGTTTCGGGAGAAATTAAATTAAAAAGCCGTCTATCTATTAAGCAGAATAACATTACCATCGCAGGGCAAACTGCCCCAGGTGACGGTATTTGTGTTACGGGCTATACGCTCAACATTTCTGCTTCCAACATTATTCTCCGCTACATTCGCTGTCGCTTTGGTGATGATAATGCAGTAGATGATGATGCCATGAACTGTTGGAATGGAGCTTACCAAAACATTATAATTGATCACTGTTCTATGAGTTGGTCAATTGATGAAACCGCTACGTTTTATGGAATCAGAAACTTTACCCTCCAGTGGTGTATTATTTCTGAAAGCTTATTTCGTTCTAAACACGACAAAGGAGACCATGGATATGCAGGAATCTGGGGTGGTGCAAATGCCACTTTTCACCATAATTTAATAGCTCACCACACTTCCCGAAATCCTCGATTCGGTGGAACAAGAACGGGCTATATCCCTTATGCTGCGAGCGAAGAATTAGTAGATTATCGTAATAATGTGCTTTATAACTGGGGAAATATCAACTCTTCTTATGGTGGCGAAGGGGCTAAAATCAATATGGTAAATAATTACTATAAACCAGGCCCTGCCACGCCAGGAAGTTTAACGACAAGTTCAGCATCTAATAAAAGAAACCGTATCTTGAACTACTCCAGTTATTATGCAGAAGCAGGCGTTGATACCTTGTTTGGGGGCAAATTCTATATTGCAGGGAATGTAGTTGCTGGCTATCCCGACATTGCGGCAGATAACTGGGTGAAGGGAGTTCAGAAAGATGGTTATGCAAAAGCAGATGCCTTGATTGCTGCGAATAAACAAAGTCAAGCGTTCACGATGGTTTCCCCGATAAGAACACAAACCGCAGATGATGCCTATTTGACCGTATTAGACAGTGCAGGGGCAATTCTTCCAAGAAGAGATTTAGTTGATAATAGAATTGTAAACGAAACAAAAACAGGAACAGCTACCTACGAAGGGGCAGCTTATGCCTTAGTAACAGGTACTGGAATTTCTCACCCTTCGGGAATTATTGATAGTCCTGCGAATGTAGGTGGAATACCTAGCTACGGTTCGAATACCGCTTATGCCGATGCAGATAAAGACGGAATGCCCGATGCCTACGAAACAGCCAAAGGATTAAATCCTGCGAATGCAGCAGACGGAAATCTTGTAGCATCGAACGGTTATACCAACCTAGAAAACTACCTTAACAGCATTACAGCAGATACAGGTTCTGGTAAAATTGTGGGTTCTTCTAGCGTACCAACGATTGCCATTACAGGAACAGTATCTGATTTTCTTCAAACGGTTGGGACACCTTCGGGAGTTCAGGTTTATACCATTTCGGCAACAAACTTGACTTCAAACCTGATTATCACCCCTCCTGCCAACTTTGAAATCTCCTCTGATGCTGGCAAAACATGGGTAAACAGTACTAAAACAATTGCATTAACGCCTGTTTCGGGTACAGTTGCCTCGACGAATATTCAAGTTCGTGCAAATGCCTCAGCCGTTGGTTCGTACAAGGGAACAATCACGCATGCAAGCACAGATGCAACTACACAATCGGTCTTTTTAAATGCTGTTACGCAAAGCCAAGGATCAGCATCAGCAACGCCTAAAACCTTAGCTTTCTGGTCATTGGCAGTTTCTAATCAAGATAGTTTAGAAATTCGTGCGGCGGGGGTAAACACTTCGACACCCGTAGGACGACGTTTATCTGTCTCTGATGGGGCTGCTATTCCTGCTTATTCTACCGCACATGGTATGGCTGTTGCTCCATCGGCAGATGGTTTCTGGACGGCGGCCAAAGGCGGAAACTCAAACAACTTGAGCAGAGCAATCAGTCAGCAATTTGTAATCAAAGCGAAAACAGGTTTCTCTTTAAGAGTAGATTCGCTTGCTATGAAAGCAGCACTTTTTGCAGCCGCTTCTGGAAAAATTGCAATTGTTTATTCTAAGACAGGCTTCAAATCCGATTCAGCAGAATGTACAGGTGGCATTATGCCGAATGGCTCTTTAATAACCAGTACGGCAAACGGTAGTTTTGCAGCTCCATTTTTACCTGTGAATGAATCTGCGGAAACAATATCACAATATCGTTTAGCCTTAAAAGGAAGCGAAGGCATTGCCCTTGCGGCAGGAGATTCCTTAACGGTTCGTTTCTATTTCAGTACAGGTAGTACAAGTGCTGGACGTTATGCAAAAATTAAAAACTTAGAGTTTAAAGGAACGTCAACCGCTACTGCTGTCATCAACCCAAGTGTAACAGTTAGCACGACTTTACAAGATTTTAATGCAGTAGTAGGTAGAAACTCCGCAGTACAAACAGTCACATTCAATGCTGATAACCTCACAGGCGATTTATCCATTACCGCTCCTAGTAATTTTGAAATTTCAAGAGATGGTACTACATGGGTAACGTCAAGTACGCCAATCGTGGTAAAACCCGTTAACGGAACGATTTTAGCCACTACCCTTTCTGTTCGTTCGGCTAGTTCAGTTACTACCGCAGGGACATATACAGGAAATATCAGCTTTACAAGCACAGGTTTAACGACGGTAAATGTAGCTACAAAAGTCATCGTGGCAGCAACGGCAACCCCCAAAGTGACTGTAACGCAAAGCTTAAAAACATTTGCGAATGTGGTTGGACAAGCAGCTCCAATTCAAACGTACTCGGTTGCTGGTGCAGATTTAACCGCCGACTTAATCATTACTCCATCAGGGAATTTTGAAGTTTCTAAAGATGGAACAACATGGTTTTCGGCAGCTTCACCCTTGAAATTAACAGCTACTGCGGGTACACTTGCCAACACAACGATTTCAGTGCGTTTAAATACACAAGCAGTGGGGACTTATTCAGGAACTATCTCGAATGCCAGTACAGGAGCAACGACCACAAGCATTAATGTGTTAGGAGCAGTTACGGCTGTGGATTTATCTAGCTTTAAAGCAATTGTTGCCCTAGATGGTTCGGGAACGCACAAAACAGTGCAAGCCGCCATTGATGCCGCTCCTACCAATAGCACCACACCTTACCGTATTTATATCAAAAACGGTAAATATTTGGAAAAAGTAAACATTGCATCGAATAAAACATTTATCCATTTAATTGGAGAAAGTGCCGCAAAAACGATTATTTCTTGGAATGATTATTCTGGAAAAATTGTAGCTGGCGTTACGATTGGAACAAGTACTTCGGTCACCTTAGCGGTTAAAGCAAATGATTGTTTCTTATCAAACGTAACGGTTGAAAACACCACAGGTGATGCTCCACAAGCCGTAGCCATTTCGTTTGAAGCCGATAGAGATGTGGCGAAAGGCTGTATTTTCTTGGGTGGACAAGATACCTTCTTGGCAAATGGCGATGGTAAACGTCAATATTTGAAAAACTGTTATATCGACGGGGTAGTTGACTTTATTTTTGGTAGTTCAACGGCGGTTTTTGACTCGTGTATTGTCTATGCCAAAGACCGTGGTGATAAATTAGCAGGAAGTTATATTACAGCAGCTAATACGCCAAATAATCAGGCGTATGGCTATGTATTCAGAAATTGTATCTTACCATCAAACACAGGCGTAACATCTTATGTCTTGGGTCGTCCGTGGCAAAATGATGCTTCTACGGCTGACATTGCGAAGAAATACAATAAGGTCGCTTTCATCAACAGTACGTTTGGCGATAAACTTGTTAAACCAGAAGGCTGGTCAACATGGGATGCAGGAACAAATACGGCTTTAATAACGTATGCAGAATATAAAAATAAGAAGTTCAATGGTACGTTAGCACCTATAAGTAGTCGTGTTGCTTGGTCAAAACAATTGACGGATGCAGAGGTAATTGCTTACAACACTAACGCCACTGTTTTTGGTACTTGGGATCCTTGTACGACCACTTCAGATTTCTGTAAAACACCACAAGCTGAACTAGCCTTGGTCAATATCAAAACGACAAAGGGAGCAAATTTAACCGTGCCTACCAACTTTGCATGGAACATTGCTTGGGCGATGAAAGACGTAAAATTTGAGCTTTACCGTAGTACCGACAACAAGGCTAGTTATTCGGTTGTAAAAACCATTACCGCAACAACCGATACCTTGATTAATTATAGTACAACAGACGATGCTCCACTGGCTAACAAAAATTACTTCTACGTAATTAAGGCTTCTAAAAATGGATTTACGTCTTTCCTTTCTGACACGATTTCGGTATCGAGTATTCCTACCATCACAATTGTAGGAACGCCAAAAGATTTTGTACAGGGTTTGGGTACTCCTTCTGCGGCACAAGCTTATACCCTAACGGCTGTAAACTTAGCTGACAATGTCACAATTAACATACCAACAAACTTTGAAATTTCAGCAGATGGTGGTAAGACGTGGAATAACAGTCAAAAAGCCTTGACAATCACGCCTACGAGTGGTTCAATTACGACGACGACGATGCAAGTTCGCCTAAATGCCACAGCGGCAGGCACTTATACAGGTACGATTTCGCATACGAGTACGGGGGCTATTAGTAAAACCATCGCAACTAATGGAACGACACAAACAACGGCTTTAGTTGCTCCAAAAACCTTAGCGTTCTGGTCGATGGCTGTTGCAAATACCGACAGTGTGGCGTTAAGAGCCAAAGGAGTAACACCAACCACGCCTTCATTAAAGCGAATGGCCATTTCAAACGGGTCTGTGATTGCTGCCTACTCTAGCTTACATGGCCAGTGTATCGCTCCTTCTTTAGATGGTGGTGGTCTATGGACAGTTGCAGCGGGTGGAAATGGCAACAACTTACACAGAGGTATTTATGAGCAATTTGTTATCAAAGCACAAACAGGCTATTCGGTAAAAGTCGATTCTTTATTATTGAAAAACTCCTTATACCAAGCTGCTACGGGTAAATTAGCGATTGTCTATTCTAAAACGGGCTTCAAATCGGATTCATCCGATGTTTCGGGAGGTTTACTACCAGACAGAACGCCTATGTTAGCAAGTGCCAATGGTGGTTTTAATACACCTGTCATTTTAGCTTCTGACCCTGCTGCAACGACTACTCTTTTCCAAATTGCCCTAAAAGGTAGCGATGGTATTCAGTTAGCAGCAGGCGACTCTTTAACGGTTCGCTTATACTTTAGTACAGGTAGTGGTAGCCCAGGAAGATATGCTAAAATCAAAGATTTACAGTTTAAAGGAACAACTAAAGATTTGTTGGCTAAAGCTCCTGTATTGACGATTACACAATCGTTAAAAGATTTCAGCTCGCTTACAGGACAAGCTTCGGCAGTACAAACATACACACTCACCGCAGCAAATTTGACTAACGATTTGTCAATTACTGCTCCAACAGGTTTTGAAATTTCAAGCAATGGAACGACTTGGTCGAATTCTAGTTCGCCATTAAAAATCACGCCTGCATCGGGTAGTATTGCCAGTGCAACGATTTCGGTAAGAGCAGCCGCTAGTATTAGTACAGCAGGTACTTATGCTGGAAATATTGTCCACTCTTCTGATGGCTTAGATGCTCAGACGATTGCTGTGAAAGTAGTGACAACCGTTCCTGTACCTGTTTTGAACGTTACACAAAGCATCAAAGACTTTACGAATGTTGTAGGACAAACAATTGGTGTACAAACCTTTACAGTTACCGGCGAAAACTTAGGTTCAGACCTCACAATCACAGCACCTGCCAACTATGAGTTGTCTTTAAATGGAACGACTTGGTCGGCGGCAACATCACCTATCAAGTTAACGGCAACGGCTGGAAAAGTGGCTACAACTACGGTTTCTATCCGTTTGGCATCGCAGGTAGTGGGTACGTACACAGGTAATTTAACGATTGCGGCAACAGGTGTCACAACAGTTTCTGTTCCGTTAACGGGTAAAGTAACCATGCCAACGCTTACAGTTTCGTCAACGATGACTGACTTTGCCGTGACCTTGGGATTAGCTGTAAGCAAACAAACTTATACCATTTCGGGTAAAGATTTGATTGCAGATGTGATTGTTACCCCTCCTACTAACTTTGAAATTTCCTTAGATGGAACGTCGTGGGTAGGCTCAACGAGTAGTTTGAAGCTTGCACAAACAGCAGGAACATTGGCTCAAACAACGATTTCGGTACGTCCTACAAGCACCGTAGCAGGCACTTACTCAGGGGTAATTTCTCACACGACAACGGCAGGAACAACAGCAACGTTAAATCTAAAAGCGGTAGTTGTAGCTCCTTTGGCAACCGAAAAAGAAATTGATGCGTCTAGTATTGTAGTGAGTCCGAATCCAGCACAATCGACCATTAAAGTAAGTCACCCAACTGGAACAGGAACACTTTCGATTCTGGGTATTTCGGGCATTTCGCTTAAATCACAAGCAATCAGCAAAGGAACAGAGAACACCACAATCGATATTTCAACCTTACCAACGGGTATGTATTTGGTAGAATATCAAAACGATTCGGTAAGAACAGTGGTTAAAATCATTAAAAACTAACATATTCTGGCAAAGTCCTTATGACAGGATGAGTATTTCGGAGAGTCTGCCTAAACTTGTGGGCAGACTCTTTTTTGATAAAAGAAGTTCAAACTAAAACAGTTCAATCATGCAAAAATCAATCATTCTTTTCTTTTTCCTAACGCTTTCTATCTTAATAAAAGCCCAAACTCCTCAATACGATTTTGTGGTCGCACAAGACGGTTCTGGACAATTTAAAACGGTACAGGAAGCCATCAATGCAGTGCCTGATTTCCGTAAAAAGACGACGACAATTTTCATCAAGAAAGGAATTTATAAAGAAAAATTAGTTCTTGCTGAGTCGAAAGCGATGGTCACTTTTATCGGTGAGAGTTACGAAGAAACCATTATTTCTTACGACGATTATAATCAGAAGAAAAATATCTTTGGCGAAGATAAAGGCACGACTGGTTCAGCGGGATTCTTTATTTTTGGAAATGATTTTACCGCAAAAAACCTCACTTTCCAAAATACGGCTGGCCCTGTCGGACAAGCGGTTGCGGTTTGGGTAAAAGGCGATAAAGCAAAATTTGACCACTGCCGTTTCTTAGGTTTTCAAGATACCCTTTACACCTACGGATACGAAAGCCGCCAGTATTATGTAGATTGTTATATCGAAGGCACGGTTGACTTTATCTTTGGTTCATCTACCGCTTTGTTTGAACGCTGTACAATTTTTGGTAAAAATAACGGCTACTTCACCGCAGCCTCTACGCCCGAAAACAAGAAGTATGGCTATGTTTTCAAAAAATGTAAAATCACAGGCAGTGCCGAGGCAAACACCTTTGCCTTAGGTCGTCCGTGGAGACCTTTTGCCAAAGTAGTTTTTATGGAATGTGAACTAGACAAGCAGGTAAAAGCAGAAGGCTGGGATAACTGGGGCAAAGAATCGAACGAAAAAACAAGCTACTACGCCGAATACAAAAATACAGGCGTAGGAAGCAAAACCGATAAACGAGTAACATGGTCTCACCAATTAAGCGACGAAGAAGCAAAAGCATACAGCAACGAAGCGATTTTGGGTGACTGGAAGCCGTAGGGAATAAGGAGGTTGTTCTGATGGTTTCCTGCACAAGTATAGATTTCTTGTTGCTGTGCCTCTTGAGCAACCTCCTTATAATTTTATCGACAACTCTAAATGTCCGCCTAAACCAATCTCCACAATTTTTTGAAGGGTCGAAATACGAACCTCTTTTAAATTATTTTCTATCTTAGAAATATACGACTTGGTACTTCCTATTTTTTCAGCTAGTTCTTGCTGTGTTAAACCTTTTTCAAGTCGAGCTTCATGAATCATTGCTCCAATTTTGAAGCTTTCATAGCCAAGCTCTAATTCTTCTCTTTTAGATGTACCACGAATCCCGTAATATTCGTCCTTAAATTGGTCAAGTGTCATTGTATTAGTGTTTTTCGTTTTCATATTCGTGTTTAATCTTTAAAGCCTTTTCAATCTCACTTTTGGGCGTTTTTTGAGTTTTCTTGTGAAAACCATTCGCTAAAACAACTAATTTCCCATCGTCAAAGAAACAAAATATCCTAAAAATATCATTTCCTTACTGAACTCTAATTTCATAAATTCCATCTGTATTTTCAATGTGCTTCAGATAGGTTTCTGGAACTCGCTGAAGTTCCTCAATAAGCTGTAAAGTCCAGATAATTTTATCTTTAACCTTCTCTCGTTGCTTTACAAAGAAATCTCGAAAGTAGTCTTTGTAAAAAGTAACTGTTCTATGTTTTTCTGTATTTTCCACGCACAAACATACAAAAAGTAGCCTCTTAGTACAACTTTATAACTAAAAAAATCCCCTACCATGAATATTACGATAGGGGATTTTATATTCCTTACTTCTTCAACAAAATATAATCTGCCAAAATACGCCCAGATTCTTTCAAGAATGTGTCTTTTTCTTGCTTCTCTTTTTGAGCTTTGATTTTTGCATTTACAATACTGATTGAATCGGTTGGCATTACGGCTTTCGATTTCTCTTCTGCTGCATCTGCTTTTTCAATTGTTCCGTCTTCTAATACATCAACCGTATTTTTCTTTTTCTGCTCGTCAATTTCTTTACGACGTTTGTCTTCTTTCAAAGAAATGGTCTTTTTCTCTTTCGCTTTTTTCCAACGATCCAAGTCCAATACCATTTTCTTCAAGTCCACATCGGTTTTCAAACGATCTTGATATTTACCACGTAATTTGTTTACGATGGCTTCGTTCATGTCTGGATATACCGAGAATCTACTCGAAGGAATCATGTCCCAAGGCAATGCACTTGGTTGTGAACTCTCACCGTATTCTTTTGCCGAGAAAGCAGAAGGCAATTCAATGTCAGGAGTTACGCCTTTGTGTTGCGTACTACTACCTGTGATACGATAGAATTTCTCCATCGTAATCTTCAATTGTCCTACGTTTTCTGGTTCATTTTTCAAGAAACGATTTAATTCAATTAAACTCTGAACCGTTCCTTTTCCGTAAGTTTGTTCACCGATAATTACCCCACGTTTATAATCTTGAATGGCTGCTGCAAAAATTTCAGAAGCCGAAGCAGAGAAACGGTTAACCAATACAGACAAAGGGCCGTCGTAAATTACGGATGGATCTCTATCGTATTCTACCGAAATATCTCCATCGGCTTGTTTACGTTGCACCACTGGGCCTTGATTGATGAATAAACCCGTCAGGTTAACAGCTTCTACCAAAGAACCTCCTCCGTTATTACGTAAATCAATTACAACACCATCCACTTTTTCATTCTTGAATTCAAGCAAGAACTTCTTCACATCTGTCGTCGTACTTTTTGAATCACCATCGCCTTTGCGAACGCCTTCAAAATCACGATAGAACATCGGAAGGGTAATTAAACCCAATTTGAAAGGTTTTCCGTCTCTGGTAATGTTCAAAATATCTCTTTTGGCACTTCCGTCTTCCAATTTGATTTTTTCACGAACCAAACGAACTTCTTTTGGAATCGCTCCTGTTACGGCATCTCCCGAAAGAATTTTAAGACGTACCACCGTTGCTTTTGGGCCTTTGATTAACTTCACAGCATCGTCAGTCATCCAACCAACAATATCCACCACAGGGCCATTATCACCTTGAGCAACGCCCACGATTCGGTCTTTTGGTTTCAAAAGTTTACTTCTAAAAGCAGGGCCTCCCACGATTAAATCTTGAATGGTTACGTAGTCGCCTTCTAAACGAAGCGTTGCCCCGATACCTTCAAACGACTGAGCCATTTCTTGGTTAAAGGCTGCCGCCGCTTTCGGAATCATGTAGTTCGTATGCGGGTCAACACTTTCCGTGAAGGAATTCATAAACTGCTGAAAAACATCCTCACTCTTGGTCTTGTCAAAGTATTTTTCGGTACGACTATAACGTTCTTTCAAGTCTTTAACAATTACCGAATCTACCTTACCGCTAATTTTCCAGTCGAGCATCGTACTTTTGACTGCTTTCCGCCACACGTCATCAAGCTCTACCGAGTTTTTAGCCCAAGCAGCTTTTTCACGGTCGGGGGTATAAACCTCATCTACGTTAAAGTCCATTGGTTTATTCAATAGCTTATTGACGAAGGTGAAACGTTCTTTTGCTCTTCTACGGAAAGTATTATAAATTTCGTAAGCCGCAGACAAATCACCTTTTTGCAATTGGTCATCCAATTCGGTACGATATTGCTCAAAAGTTTCAATGTCTTTTGCCGTAAAATTCATTTTATTACCGTCTAATTCTTTGATATAGTTATCCAGAATTTTAGACGATAACGAGTCATTCAAAGGCACTTTACGATAATGGTAGTTACCTAAAATTTGCGTTACGAGTTCTTCAACCTTTTTCTGCGTTTCGGTAGGTTTTAAGTCATCTGGGCTTGCCTGATACACTGTTTCCATTTTGTGGTCGGTAAAACTATGTGTTACCGACTGCAACCCAAATCCCGCTACCAACGATACAGGAACAAGAGCGATGAGATATTTTATCATTTTATTTGACATTGACAGAAGTCACTATTTTTCGATTCCTAATAATTCTACTTCAAAAACAAGAGCAGAATACGGTTTGATTGTGCCACCGCTTCCTCTTGGGCCATACGCTAATTCTTGTGGAATAAATAATTTCCACTTAGAACCTACTGGCATTAATTGTAAGGCTTCTACCCATCCTTGAATCACACCATTTACTGGGAAAGAGATTGGTTCACCACGTTGTACTGAACTATCAAACACGGTTCCATCTAACAATGTTCCGTGATAATGCGTTTTTACTTTATCCGTAGCTGTTGGCTTAGGGCCGTCACCTGTTTTGATGATTTGATATTGCAAACCGCTTGCCGTTGTAACTACGCCTTCTTTCTTTTTGTTTTCTTCTAAAAACTTAATTCCTGCAAGACGATTTGGCTCATATTGTTTCGCCTGCTCTCCTTGCATATATTTCTGGATTAAGCCATTCGCTTGCATATCAGAAAAAGCTGTTTTCTCCCCTTTCATTACTTCTGCAAATGCTTTTGCCATCAAATCTGAATTGATTTTAACATTTTGAGATTTGAAGTTAGAAGCAACCAATAAACCTAAAGCGTAACTTGCTGAATCTTGTAACGATGTTAACTTGATAGCAGGAGCTACGGTAACCGTTTTAGTGGTTGGCCCTGTTTTTACTACAACTGGCTTTTTTGCTTGAGCATTTGATACAAGTG
>JBMLRK010000305.1:1212-3873 GCA_049241065.1 Spirosomataceae bacterium | reverse complement strand
GTTGGCCCTGTTTTTACTACAACTGGCTTTTTTGCTTGAGCATTTGATACAAGTGGTGCTACTACGATAGAAGAGCAAAGTAACAGGTTCTTAAAAGTAATTTCCATGAATTTATTCTTGTTAATTTAAATATAAGGGCAGTATGAACTGCGTTAGTTTAAAACGTTAAAATTTATGTAATTTAGAAACGAAAACTGAAGAGTCAAAATTATACGGTAAGATAGCATACAAAACTTTATGCTATCTACTAGTGGTATATTGGCTAAATAAGCAAATTTTAGCCTGTTATACCCAATCTAAAATAACCTACCTTAGTGTAACGCTACATCAAAGTTTTTGTTATGTCGGTCAAAAAAATGATAATTCTCAAATGTAATCGAATCAAAGGGCAAAACAAGCCAATTGTTCAAGCACTCGCCCGTATATTTGAATAAATATTTGTTTGATTCAATAATTATCCAAAAATAGCTACGTGATGCAGCAGCATAATCTTTGGGAGATTCTTCAAAAGAATGCTTCCGAAAAAGAAATAGTTTGGTTAACCAGTAAATCTACCCTTCCGAATAAAGGCATTCAAACTGCTTTTGTGGCAACTCCCCGATTCATTTCCAGAAAACCGTTAGTAGCCGAAAATACGCCTTTTGAAACATGGACACTCGACCGCCTAGCTAGGGTTTATTTGCTAATGTGCCTTGATAGTTCGGACGAAATCGCCTACGTTGACCTCCTCGAAACACTCTTCGATACGGCAGAAATGAATGAGGCGGTTGCTCTATACGTGGCTCTCCCCTATTTGGCTTACCCCAACCGATGGCTCTTGCGTGCTACCGATGCCGTACGCTCGAATGTGGGAATTATTTTCGATGCCATTGCCTTTCATAATCCCTTTCCGAAAACCCATTTCAACGAATTGGCGTGGAATCAATTGGTCTTGAAATGTATTTTCAACGATAAGCCAATTTTGTTGATTGACGGACTGGAAGAAAGAAGTAATCAGGCTCTAGCCGATACGCTTTCGGACTTTGCTCACGAACGTTGGGCAGCAGGCAGAACGGTTCCTGCGGAAGTATGGCAACTGGTAAAAGGGTTTGTCACGGAAACCATTTTGGAAGATTTAAAATTATTACTACAAAGCAATCGTCAAGAAGATAGAGAAGTAGCGACCCTACTAATCCATAATAGCTAATTATCATGTGCCAAAAACATAACGAGTTTACGCAAAATCCTTCGCACTTTGAAGGAAGCCAAGAAGAACAAGCAACCGCCAATTTGGTGGAACTTGATTACAAAGAATACATCAAAGACATGAAGTTCTTTGACCCGCATATCCACATGACCTCTCGTACTACGGACGATTATCAGGCACTGGCAGATGCGGGCGTAGTGGCAATTATTGAACCTGCCTTTTGGTTGGGACAACCCCGCACGGGTTTATCGACTTTCAAAGACTATTTCAGCAGTTTGGTGGGTTGGGAGCGTTTTCGTTCTTCGCAATTTGGGATTAAGCATTATTGTACCATCGGACTCAATTCGAGAGAAGCCAATAACGAAGCTCTTGCCGAACAAGTGATGGAGATTTTACCTTTGTACCTCTACAAAGAAGGCGTTGTGGGCGTGGGTGAAATCGGCTTTGACGACCAAACTCCTGCCGAAGAAAAATACTATCGTTTACAGTTAGAATTGGCGAAAGAGGCTGGCTTGCCTGTGCAGGTGCATACGCCTCACCGTGACAAAAAGAAGGGTACTGAACGCAGTATGGCTATTGCCTTAGAACATGGCATCGCTCCAGAAATGGTGATTATCGACCATAACAACGAAGAAACGGTCAAAAGTGTGTTGGATCAAGGGTTTTATGCGGCATTTACGATTTATCCTTTTACCAAAATGGGTAATGAACGCATGGTAGAAATTGTCAAACAATATGGCTCGGAACGCATCATGGTTAATTCGGCGGCTGACTGGGGAATTTCTGACCCTTTGGCCATTCCGAAAACAGCGGCCTTGATGAAAATCAAAGGTATTGCAGACGAAGATATTCGTTTGGTGACTTATCAAAATGCCATTACAGCTTTTGCCCAAAGTGGACAAATTTTGGTAGAGGATTTTGAAAACCCTGTGGTTATTGACCAAAGCTTAAAGTACAATGGAAATACGATTTTACGAGGCGGACAACAACCAAGAGTCAATAAGGATTCGATTTTTATACGCTAAGTTCTAATTGGAGTTAAAAGTTTAAAGCGGAAAGTTTAAAATCCATAACGAACGATTCCCCTTAGCGGGTGAATTCATTCACCCGTATGAAGAAAACTCACCCAGCTTTTATCGTTTATTTTTGGTGTAAAAACCTATAAGGTTCAGCAAACAATCACCTTATTGTCAGATTATTAACCAAAACCTTATAGGTTTAACTGGGTTATTCCTTGTACAAAGACTAACCACAAAATCTCTTATGAAAACATACCTTCAGCTAATCCGACCTGCCAATATTGTTACGGCAGTAGCAGACATTCTCGCAGGGATTTCCCTGTCGGGTTTCGTTTTTTCGTGGCAATTAGACAAGGTCATTGAAGTCGGCTTGCTTATAGCGGCTACCAAAATGCTTTATGCAGGCGGTATCGTCTTCAACGATGTTTTTGATGCCGAACTCGATGCCATTGAACG
>JBMLRK010000305.1:0-1112 GCA_049241065.1 Spirosomataceae bacterium | reverse complement strand
TAAATGAAACAGATTACACAGACTTTTGCCGTACCTTTTTCGTACAACATTCTTTTTACAGAGCATCTATTTTCGTTAGATAATTCTACCCTTAGTAACTTTTTAGCGAATTATGGCAACCAACAATTTCGCAAGAAAATATTCTTTTTGATTGACGAAGGCGTTGCTCAGGCTCACCCCAATTTAATCCCCGAAATCAGAGCGTATTTTCAGCATTTCAACCACATCGACTTAGTGGAGGATGTCCTTATTTTGGCAGGTGGTGAACAGGTAAAAAACGATACTTCCGCTTTAGATCAAACCCTCGAAGCCATTGATGCCTACGGAATCGACCGTCATTCTTTTGTGGCGGCCATTGGTGGTGGTGCGTTTTTAGACATGGTTGGCTATGCTTCGGCGATTGCTCACCGTGGGGTCAAACACATTCGGATTCCAACCACGGTTTTATCGCAAAACGATTCGGGTGTTGGCGTAAAGAATGGCATTAATTATTTCGGGAAAAAGAATTTCTTAGGCACTTTTGCCCCTCCTGTGGCGGTGTTTAACGATGTGAATTTCTTACGCACCTTGAGCGACCGTGATTGGCGTTCGGGTATTTCGGAAGCGGTAAAAGTAGCTCTAATTAAAGATTTAGCCTTTTTTGAATGGTTAGAACAACACGCATCTGCCCTTGCTCAACGAGACGAAACGGCTATGCAAGAGCAAATTTTCCGTTGTGCCGAACTCCATGTACAACATATTTCGAGTGGCGACCCTTTTGAAAGTGGCTCTGCTCGCCCGCTTGATTTCGGACACTGGGCAGCTCATAAGCTCGAATATTTAACCGATTTTGAAATCCGACACGGTGAAGCCGTAGCCATTGGCATCGCCCTCGACTGCGTGTATGCTCAGTTAAAAGGCATGATTAGCGAAGCAGACACCCAACGAATTCTGACCGTTTTAAAAACCCTAGGCTTTAGCATTTATCATCCAGCCCTTGCCGAAAACGACAAAGAAAACCTCTGGAAAGGACTCAACGAATTTAGAGAACACCTCGGCGGACAACTAACCATCACCCTCTTAGAAGGACTCGGAAAAGGCAAAGAAATCCACGAAATCGACTTTGAAATCCT
>JBMLRK010000304.1:2000-3626 GCA_049241065.1 Spirosomataceae bacterium | reverse complement strand
TAGCCATTTGCATAACGAATGCCGTCATTACCGACTAATAAATCTTGGTCGCCATCACCGTCAAAGTCCACAAAAAGAGGGGAGGCATTTTCGCCTATATCGACCATGGAGTTTTGGAAGAAATCTTTTTGCTGAAATGAAAAGGCAGGGAGCGTATTGTTCCCTACATTTTTATAAAACCAAACGGATTGTTGGTAATTAACCGTTTGTGTAGCATTATCGAATCCATTAGGAGCGGCAATTAAATCTTTTTTCCCGTCCAAATCTAAGTCTTCAAAATAGACCGCAGGAAAAACGGGGAAGTCAATCGGGTTGATGGTCGGATAGGAATACGATGCTTTTTTAAAAATAGCTTCATTGACCGTTCCTTCATTATACATTGCAGCAAGATTATTACAGCTTACGTGTCCGAAGAGGAGGTCTTTTTTCTTATCGCCGTCTAAATCAACCAATAAAATGGAGTTTCCTGCGTGTAGCACTTTGGCGGCACTTGGGTTTTCGAGAGGAGGTTTTGCGATACTTTCACCTGCGGGCTTGCTTGCTCCACAGTCGATACCAAAGGTAAAGTCAAGGCAATGTTCTTTTACAAAATTACCCCAACAAGAACCCATTTTTTTGAATTCCAATCGCTTGGCATCTTGATAGGTTTCTACGCCAAAATTGCGATGATATTCCACAAAGTCCCCCGACGAATCAAAGACTAAAACGTCAATATCTCCATCGTTATCGGCATCCACAATGGCAGGAATATCGGAAGCTGTGATACTCAAATTGATTTTTCCAGAAAAACCAGTCGAGTAAACGGGATTCGCAACTAGTTGCCAGCTTATTCCTGAAGCGGTGCTGGTGTTCCGATAAATTTTTAAGCCCGCAGGAGCATAAGTGAACAGGTCTTTTAGCCCATCTTGATCATAATCGACCATCAACATCCAATACTCGATAGTCGGGAAATAGCTTTCGTATGCAGGGGCATATTTCCAAGAGTAACCTTGTTGCGTATTACCAACCGCCAAGTACGTACTTATCTTTTTGGCTGTGCGGTCATAAACAATTAAATCCTCAACGGCATCGTTATTGAGTTTGCAGGTTGAAAATTGCGGAGCATTTAGCCCACCTGCCCAGGGGTTTGCTAATGTTTTTCCGTTCTGAATTAGTTTTAAATCTGTGCTGAATTGATAGGAAAAATCCTGAGCAAAAGCCATAAAACGAAAAATCAGAAGAGTAATAAGTAGGAATGTTTTTTTCATGGATGTATGCTTGGAAGCCTTGACGGCCTCAATTGTTTTGCTTTCTTGTTAATTGACTACCCAAATAGTTGAAAACCTGCTTTGGCATCCCGATATTTGTATCAACTAATAAAACGACAAAGATGATGATTTCAGTGACTGACTTGTATAAAAAATTCAAAGAATGTTCAGGAGTATCGACTGATACCCGTAAAATTGACGAAAATGTGCTGTTTGTAGCCTTAAAAGGCCCGAACTTCGATGCTAACTCTTTTGCTGAACAAGCCCTAGAAAAAGGTGCAAGTTATGCCGTTGTTGATAATCCTGAGTATGTCACCAATGACCGTATCCTATTGGTAGCGGATGGTTTAAAAGCCCTTCAAGACCTTGCGAATGAACA
>JBMLRK010000304.1:0-1900 GCA_049241065.1 Spirosomataceae bacterium | reverse complement strand
AAGGAGTTATTATAGGAAAAGGGGAGTTGTATGATTGGTTAGGAAATAATAACGGAACGGTGTTTGTGAATGTTGCTTCTGTGCCGACCTTAGCCATGGCAACAGGGCGAAATTTTAAGGAATTGATTACTTATTCGGCTGAAAAAGACGAGCAATATCCTTCGGTTGCAACGCTTTTGCAGGAAACACCCATGGTTACGTTTGAATGTGATGGAAATACCTACCAAAGTCATTTGACAGGGAAATACAATTTCTTCAATATGTGTGCCGCCATTCGGATAGGTCAGTATTTTGGGATAGACACCGCTGTTGCTTGTCAGGCAGTGGCTGATTATGTGGCCACCAATAATCGTTCTCAGTTTATCGAAAAAGGAACAAATCAGGTGTTGATGGATGCCTATAATGCCAATCCGTCTTCTATGGCTGCCGCTATTACGAATTTTAATAACCTAGAAGCCCCTAAAAAAATGGTTATTTTAGGGGATATGTTTGAGTTGGGAGAGGAGGCAGCAAGTGAACACGAAGCCTTAGGTAACTTATTAGCAACCTGTGATATTGACTATATTTTGTTGGCAGGAAAATTAATGGAAAGTGCCGTTGCAGTATTGCCTATTATGAAAGTGCATTATTTTCCAGATAAATTTGGGCTACATAACTGGTTACAAGATAATCCTGTGCATGATACCCATATTTTAGTAAAAGGTTCACGAGGGATGGGACTAGAAAGTGTTTTGCCGTTTTTGGGTTAGTTAACTGTAAATTGAATAACAAAAAGAGAGGGTGGTCGAATTGGCTACCCTCTCTTTTTTGCTATTCATCGAACATAACCCGCACTTTGTCGAATTTGAACCTTGTGAGGCTATTGCTGAACTTAACTTTGACTCAAGATTTAAAGAAATAGTATCTTCATTAAATGACTATTCTAAAGTAATGCTGTTACTTATTTTTAAAATGTAGTCTAAACATTGAGTTTAGTTTCTTAGAGAAGAATAAAAATAACTTTGTGTCCGACTGCTCATTTTAAAATAATCTTTACAAATAACAATTCTATAATCATGCAAAAGATAGTAAATCAATTCTCCCTTTTAGTAGTTTCAATCATCACATTCGGAGTTTTCAACGCTAACGCTCAAGACACTAAAACAGACAATCACACGGTTGCTATTACCATTCCAGAAGTTGCCCTATTAGATATTGAAGCTACAGCAAAAAATATTACAGCTGCTTTTGTAGCACCAACAGAAGCAGGTAGCCCAATTACGGCTCCAGTAAATAATACAGATCTTTGGTTGAATTATTCATCAATTGTAACGCCATCTGGAGGAGCAGATCCTTCTCGTAAGGTTACGGTAAAGGCAAGTGCCGTAATTCCAGGTGTTAATGTAAATGTAACTGCTGCTACAGCTACGGCTACAGGAGCAGGAACAATGGGTACTCCTGTGGGAAGTGCAGTTACCTTGACAACAGCAGACCAAGATTTGATTACGGGAATTGGAAGCTGCTGGACAGATACAGGAGTAAGCAAAGGTCATCAATTGACGTATGCTATTGGGTTAACTTCTGCGAGTACTTATGGTAATCTTGTGAGCGGAACAGTCACGTTATCTGTTACTTACACCTTATCGGATAATTAATAAGTGTTCTTTATTTAATGAGGTTTTATGATTATATTCAACATATTAAAGCTGTTTAAACTTTCTCATCACGGGTGAATAAATTCACCCGCTAAGTGGAATCGTTGGTCAGGGACTAGTTATATTGAACCTGTTTTACTTTTCGTAGAACCACGTGCGTAAGCAATGAATATATACTGTTTGAGCGCAGCGAGGTGGTACGCCACTCCGATTATATATTCTTGAATTTTTTACGGTCCGCCGCTGCGGTTACTTTTTGTTTCAGA
>JBMLRK010000303.1:30062-30624 GCA_049241065.1 Spirosomataceae bacterium | reverse complement strand
TCAAGTATTCTTGGAGGTAGTAAACTTCTACATTTTCATTATGAATCGTGGGAAGTTCGTTTGGCTCAAAGCTTGTTAGAAGATACGTTTGTTCTTTTGCTCTGGTGGTGGCTACATTCAATAGGGCAGACCCTAAACCTGTTAGGTTTTCGAGTTGCTGTGCTAATGAATGACTTCCTGTAGTGGCATAAGCAAAGGATATAATGCTTATCTCGTATTCGTCTCCTTGTGCAAGATTGGCTGTTGTTACGCTAATTCTGTCCTTGTTAATTGCCTTACCAAAGGTTTGCTCTAGCAACGTTTGAATGTATTGCCGCTGTTGGTCGTTGAACGTAATTACTCCTATTGTTTTTTCTGGAGTCGTGTCTAAAATGTGTTGTATAATCGAGATTACATGACGTGCTTCCTCTTTATTTATTCCATATTGATAATTACCGCTTACATTACTGTGATGAATTGCCCGAACGAGTGGGTCGCTGGTATTTATTAATTGCAATTCATCGTCATAAAAATGAGTATTCGAAAAGCTAATTAGTGCTGCTGCATGACTACGGTAATGGTT
>JBMLRK010000303.1:28954-30052 GCA_049241065.1 Spirosomataceae bacterium | reverse complement strand
ACTACGATACAAGTAATGGTTGGTTAGTTGGTATTGAGGAAGGTATTTTATTGCCAGTTCGAGTAAAGATGTCTTCTTCTCGGTAGTTGGATTCGCATAATTTGTACCTAACTGTTGTGAATCTCCCACAATAATAACCTGTTTTCCTCTTAGCAAAATTGATAAGGCATCACCCGCATCGCATAAAGATGCCTCATCCACAATAACTAAATCGAAAAGCGGATTTTTCCCTATTGGAAAGACGTTGGGTATATTTGCTGGTGTTGTTAACCAACAAGGATTCAATGAAAAAATCGGTGAGGCAAGGCCTTGAAAAACTTGTTTCATTGACCATATATTTCTCTTTTTTGAAACTTGATGTTTGAGTTCTCGGTAAGTCTCTTCGTGATGTTCGATTTGTTTGTAGCAATATTCTCGTAAAAGATAGAGGAGTATATCTTCACTTAACTGTTGCTTTTCTGTAATTGAACCGTTCAAATTTTCTTGAAATTGAATAAGCTGATTGATTCCAATCTTTTTCAGAATGGGATGTTGTGATTCAATCTGCTCTATCCACGCATTATTAATGGCATTTGCTAGAATTGTGGGTGTATTTTCTAAGTTATTATAGTCGAGTGAACGTTCAATTGCTGTCCATTCTTCTGTACTAAATGAATGACGAATGGTGTCAGCCTCTTGTAGTAGATTGAATTTTGTAATCAAAAATGAAGTAATGCTAATTAAATCAATGTCTTGATTTTTAATTAGATAGTCTAATTGCCACGTACTTAAATAGCTTGTCCATTCAGCTTTATGAGTTGTCCAATGGTTGATTAAGTCATGCAGTTGCTTCTTTTTCTGGTTAAAGTCACTCCATGAGAGGTCACGCCAAGTACTTAGCGAAATACTGTGGATTTCTCGCCAATGTTGCTCCGCTTGTAGGGCTAAACGGAGGTCATTAAAGTTACGTTCAAACCATCTGTAGCCTTTGCGTAACCAAGTGGGTGCTTGACTAGCTGTTTCTAAACCCGTATCTGAGGTAAACAAATATGCCCAATTTGCCCACCATGCTTCTAGTTTGATTCGATTCTGGATTCGTTCTTCTAGCTTGATTAAATC
>JBMLRK010000303.1:9768-28854 GCA_049241065.1 Spirosomataceae bacterium | reverse complement strand
TTGAAGGTGGGCAACTCATCTTCCATTGCCGTTAAACTAGCAATGGATGTTAGCTGTGGGGCAGTTTGACGTAAGTTGTTTGTAAAGATACAGACCTCTTCAATGGCTTCAGCAATGAGACTGATGTCCGCTTTATCCATCTGGTCATAAAGGGGTCTGAAATTCCAAAATTGAGCATCTTCCTCTAACTCTTCGTCGGGAGAGGTGGTGAATATTGCTTCTTGATAGGTTAAATACGCTGCTAGTTTTTGCCAAAATTCCTTTAGGTGTTCTAAACGAAAAGCTTCTAGGCAATCGCTCAAATCAATTGGAGATGAATTGCTTGGGGTACGTTGATATAATTCTTGAACGGTGATTCCTGCAATCGACGTGTCAAAAAGGGCATTTTCGTAAGCGTCTAATTGTGTAATTATCCGTTCGATTTCATGGCTGGATTCATTGTAGCGATGTTCGAGATTTATAATATCTATTTCAGCATTAGCTACTACATAGCGGTTATACGCATCTATCTGTTTGGCTAGATTCTTAAATATTTTTTTCTTATCGTTTTTGAAATCATGAATATTGGCGATAAATGCTCCTATTCCAATTTTTGAAAGTCTATGCTGGATGTTATCTAAGGCATTTCTTTTCTCTGAAATGACCAAAACAGATTTTTGACGAGCAATAAAATCAGCAATGACATTACTAATCAACTGTGTTTTGCCAGTGCCTGGAGGGCCTTGAACCACGAGTGAACGTCCTGATTTTATTTCTCGAATGATGGCTTCTTGTATGTTATCCGCAGCTAAAGGCAACATCAAGTCTTCGGCTTTGATGGCTTTTTTTAAAACATCTTTATTTAGATGCTCGAAGAGTTGTGCATTGGTGGTAATTGTTTTGCCAAAGTGATCTTGAAGAAATGCTTCTTCATCGTTCACTTGAAAACTACTGCCTTGCTCAAATAAGCCAAGTATTGCATTAGGTATTAGTTGCAGTTCCTCTTCGGCGGTAGTTGTCTCAGTGTTATTGATTACTTTCGGAGAAATAGCGGATAACGTATTCGTAAACAAGTCCCGATTGACGGTAATATTGAGAGGAGAAACCCGTAATAATTCAAAAAGTTTAGCCTCGAAAAGGCTGGTACTTTTCGGTAGTTCGTCAAAGTTGTAATCTAGCAGGGTGTCAAAAATGCGAATGTTGGTATGTTGAGCATAATCCAGCAATAAAGCTCGATTGAAACTCACATTTTCGTCTCGACGTACTAATTGCCAAACAAATCCCTTTTCTTGATGATTTTTCGATAAGCTAACAGGAAATAAGAGCAATGGACTCTGCACTACCGTTCCATCGGCAAATGTTCCTTCCACCATAGGATAGCCAATGTATAATTCTTCCTTTCCAAATTCGGTTTTAAGCAGTTGTTCAGCCTGAGCAATTTGTGCCAGTTGATGTGCCGTTGGATGGATTTCGGTTTCGTCATAAGCGATAGATTCACTGATTGGAATAATGGCTTTATGAGCGATAAGCTGGTCTATTAGGGCAAAAGGGTTTGCTTGATTTGGTAAATCAAGAGCGTGAACATCTAAAAACGAGTCGTTCTTTACGGCAAAAATAAATGAATGTTTATGGTTGGTTTGAGACGATTCTTGTTCTTCGATGGAATTTTTGAGAATATGTTGATGTAATTCTTCTGACACTTCTATAACTATTTAGTATTATCAATAACTAGTACAAACTGAGGAGGTAAGGGTTGAACTCATTCGATTTTTATGAGTTAAAAGGAATGGTATGAAATTATCTTGTACAAATATGTCGATTTATATCCAATTTATTTGGAAATTTGTTAGCTGAAATGCTCCCCTAATTTTCGATAGATGTATAATAATAAAAAAGTCGTAGTTGTGATGCCTGCTTACAAAGCAGCACTAACCCTTGAGACCACTTATAACGAAATCCCGTTTGACCTTGTTGATGAAGTTGTATTAGTGGATGATCATAGTCCAGATAATACCGTAGAAGTGGCTAAATCTTTAGGGATCAAGCACGTTATTCGTCATGATAAAAATAAAGGGTATGGCGGAAACCAAAAAAGTTGTTATGCGAAGGCATTAGAACTTGGTGGAGATATTGTTATTATGCTTCATCCTGATTATCAATACACGCCCAAGTTATTAAGAGCCATGATTTCGATTATGGGAGAGGATTTATATCCTGTCGTATTTGGGTCAAGAATTTTAGGTAAAGGAGCGTTGAAGGGTGGAATGCCCATGTATAAATACATTGCAAACCGTTTCTTGACTCTTTTTCAAAACATTATGTTGAATCAGAAATTATCAGAATATCATACGGGCTATCGTGGATTTACGAGAGAAGTACTCGAAAAAGTACCTTTCAATAAATGTGATGATGACTTTGTATTTGATAATGAGATGATTGCCCAAATTTTTTGGAAAGGATTTGATATTGCAGAAGTAACTTGTCCGACGAAATACTTTGATGAAGCTTCTTCTATTAACTTCATGCGTAGCTCTAAATACGGCTTAGGTGTTTTACGAGTTTCGATTCTTTATCGCCTTGCAAAATGGGGTATTAAATGGAGTTTATTAGACTAAGAGAATAATTACATTTGGATGTTAGATGTTGAATTATAACGCTACTAAGGATTGAAAAATCGGGCTGCTCCTATCTTGGAACAGCCCGATTCTTTTTTATGACAAGAAAGAACAAATACGTTCGGCAGTAGCTTTTAATTCTTCTGCCGAAGGTTTTAGTTTTTCCCTTGTAAAGTTGATGTCATTCATGCTGTTCAACGGAATAAGATGAACGTGAGCATGAGGTACTTCTAAACCAATTACCGACACCCCAACTCTTCTACACGGACAAGCCTGAGCGATGGCAGGAGCAATTTTTTTGGCAAAAAGCATCAATCCGCTTAGTTGTTCGTCGCTAAGGTCAAAAATGTAATCAACCTCTTTTTTAGGAATTACCAATACGTGTCCTTCTGCTAAAGGCATGATGTCTAAGAATGCTAAATAATTGTCGTCTTCTGCTATTTTATAACAAGGAATTTCTCCGTTAATGATTTTGGTAAATATGGTTGCCATGTTTTTGAATATTATATGTAAATAGTAGTGTAAATTAGCATTGCTGTATTTAACTAATAGTCCTTATGTCACGAACTACTAATTTCATTGTCTGCTTGATGATTGTGTTTTTTGCCATGAACACGTATGCACAACAGACGAGTATTTTTTCGGATAAAAATTCTGTATTTGCCAAGCATCATGTAGGCTTTGCCTTGTATGATTTACAAAAAGATACGATGTTGCTTACTTATCAAGAGTCACAGAATTTCGTGGCTGCCTCCAATACAAAGTTATTCACTTTTTATGCGAGTTTAAAAGCTCTTGGCGATTCTATCCCATCTTTTATGTACGAAGTTCGGAACGATTCCCTGATTGTCTGGGGGACGGGTGATCCTTCCTTTTTAAATCCTGTCTTTTCTTCTAAAAAAAGTTATCATTTTTTAATGGGGCATCAGGGGAAGGTGTTTTTTTCGCCCGCTAACTTTTCGGGTACTTTTTATGGCAAAGGTTGGTCTTGGGATGATTATAATGACGATTATATGGCAGAGATTTCTCCTTTTCCTATTTATGGAAATTTAGCTCAATTTGCTTTTAAAACGCCCAATAAACTGTCTGTTATGCCTTCTTTCTTTGCGGATAAGACAAGCCTGATTGAAGGAGGCGAAAAGTTTGAAATCATAAGACAGTTGGAGCAAAATCTATTCGGAATACCTAAGTCGCCGATACCTCCTGCACGTTTTTCACAATGGATACCTTTTAAGACATCTCCTATATTAACTGCCAAATTACTAAGCGATACCCTACATCGGGAAGTTCAGTTATTAGACGCACCATTGTCAACTAAGGCAAAAAAGTTTTATGCTACTTCTGGCGATAGCCTTTATAAACAAATGCTCTTTCAGAGCGATAATTTTGTTGCTGAACAGTTGATGTTGATGCTTGCGAATGATTCGTTGGGAGTATTAAATGTGAGCAAAGGGATTGAGCAAGCACAAAAAGCATATCTGACTGATTTACCAGATACGCCTCGATGGGTTGATGGCTCGGGTTTATCGAGGTATAATCTAGCTACACCAAGAACTTTAATTTCAGTTCTGAAAAAACTTTATCAACTTGTTCCTGAAGAACGGCTCTTTAAATTATTACCCGCAGCAGGGCAATCAGGAACGATTAAGAAGCTTGTTCCAGCGACAAATCATCCTTATATTTTTGCAAAATCAGGGTCGATGGGAGGGATTTATAATTTGAGTGGCTACCTCATCACTCGCTCTGGAAAACGCTTGGCTTTTAGTTTTATGAATAATAATGTTAGCGAGCCGCTCAGTAGTATTCGGAAGGCAATTGCTGCATTTTTGATTAATGTTAGCCACGAATATTAAATAAATTGCCTATAAAATGTGGGTAACTTATGAAAATGAAGGATAAACCATACTTTTTTTGATATTTCTGAAAAAGCGGTATGATTGTTGCTGTAAAATTAATACAGTTTAGAACACTGAGTTATAATCCTTATTAATAATAAAAGCCTAGCCACATACATGGATAGGCTTTTTCTTTTTTATGTATTAAGGTCTATTTATTACTTCCAAAACCGAAGGTTAAATAAACTTGGGCTGCTGTATTTCTTGTTTGGATGATACTGTTTAAGTTGGTCATACCAAAGTCAAAATCCTTGTTTACATTTGATAAACCATAGGTGTATCTTCCGCCAATGGCGATGTTTTCTGCCAATTGATATTCTAACCCACCTGCAAGACCAACATCTACTTTATTGAATAATCCATTATAAGAAAATAATCCACCAAAACGAGTGTTGGCTAGATAACTTACTTCAGGTCCTGCCAAAATAGAAACGCCACTTTCAGCCATAGGAAATTTCAATAATAGTGGTAATGAAAAATAATCAAACGAAATGTTAAACCCTGCTACACTCGCTCCTTTTTGAGAATAAAGTAATTCTGGTTGAAAGCCGATATTGTCTGAAAGCATCAAATCTTTGACAACTAACCCAGCGGTGAAACCACTTTTTCCATCAATAAAACCACTATATGGAGATAGGATGACATTGGTATAAGAATATCCAGCTTTTAGTTCTACCGTTTGTGCATTAGTAGTAAAAGTGGCCATGAAGGCAAGGGCAATTAGGGCGATTAGTTTTTTCATTTTCTTAAAATTTATTTTATAGAAGTTTGACCTTATATAGTTGAATTTTAAACGTGAGAATTACTCAAAAGTTTCACGCCAATTTGTTAATTTCCTGTTAATGCTCATTTTTAAGCAAAAAAAAGGTGTAGAAATTGTCTTCTACACCTCGTAATTGGGTTGGGGATTATGCTATTTTTATACAGATACCGTCATAGATAAATTAATTGGAGTAAAGTCGCTAATAGCACCTTCGCAAACAGGACAGGTATATGATGTTGGTAATTCATTAAAAGGAATACCAGCGGGAATGTTGTTTACTTCATCTCCAAAACGTTCATCGTACCTAGTTAAGCACGATTTACATTGATGTACCGTCGTCATCAGTACATTTCCTTTTGAAAGGTTTTGTCCAATAGCGACTTTGGTAGTGGTTGCCTCTTTTTGAGCCATTTGTAAATAATAGCGTTTCGATAACCGTTGCAGAATTTCTGGGACGTGAGCCTTGTTAATGTCCGCTTCGAATAGAACTAACTCACGGGTGTTTGGATTATAATCTGGTGTGTGGTAAATGTCATAGACGCTAGACATTCCTGCAAATATTTTTCGTTTCTTAATCACTACAGAGCCAAATACTTCTGATTTTGCTCGTGTCTGAACTGCAAAACTAAGTCCAAATGTACGAACGTCGTCATCGTCAAATTCACGAATGATATTTTTCTTTAATTCGAGCCCTTCCTCAGAATTGTCTTCAATTTGCCAGTTTAATTCATTGGCAGCATGGCGAACATTAATGGTATGTTTGCCTAATAAAGCATCCCAAAGACCCCTATCTTTATTTTCGATTCCTTTAATAATAAGAGATTTCCACGGAGTTGTACAGATTTGACCAATTTTAGTGTCTAAACATAACTGACAAATATCTTCCATAAAATCAATGGAGAAGTTCTCATTTCTACGGTAAATCCCCAACCACGTTTTATCGCCATATCGGTTAAAGCCTTCGTAATAGGGCAACATAAATCGGGGCAGTTTCAAATCCTCCTTGAATACTTGTGATATGATAGCACCTTTGGCAATCACTTGCTCATATACTTCGGTTTCACTTAGGTTGGCATTGTCGAGAATTACTGCTTCAATGCGTTCACATACCTTGGGGATTTCTAAGGTATATACTAAGATTGGAAATAAGAAGATACGGTTAGATTGTTTGAAGCGAACATATAGATACCAAAAGTTTTGTATCTCTGATGCAATGAAGTTTAAATTACCTGTAAAAAACGGAGTAAATGACTGATGCGAATCAGAGATATTGACCTTTAATTTGGGTTGGTAATTAAACCCATCAAAAATATCTCGATAGATACCTTCTGATAGCCATGCACCTGTTGGGAAAACTTCTTCTGCACAATAGGAAGAGATGATGTTGGGATACACTTCTGAATCAACTTCAAAGTCAATTTCTAATTCCTTGAGTTGATTCGTGAACTCAATCAGTCCACTACCTCTAACGGTTTCTGCTTTCACCCAAATAAGTAGTTGTTGTCTTGCTCCAAAACTGACATTACGAACCCCCGCTTGGCGTGCTGCCGCTAGGACATGAAGTAATGTTCCTGGCGATACAATACCGCCCATCAAATTTATTTTTAAGAGTGAATAATCTCGGGATGAATTTTCTCGCATGGTCATATCTTGTCTTGATTCTCAAATTTTGTTGTGGAAAGTACTCTTCTGTATTAGGAGAGTGCAAATTCGTTAACATTTCGTTAACATTCTGATTTTCAATGGTGTATGATTATTTCAATATAAAGTATAAATTGATTTTTTAAAATTGTATAATTCTAATAAATATAATTTTCTTTAGAAGAACTTTCTTGATTTTATACAAATTTTTTCACTAAACGCATTGACATATCAGAATGATTTTATAAGTTTACATCGTCAAACAGACGCAATGAGTTAGAAACCTTGATAAGATTTTATAATATGAGTTCAGATTAAGTCGATTTTACCCTAAAAGACTCAATAGGAATATTTTAAGATTTAATAGGTTTCGGTACTCAAAATTTTCACTCTCAATATAAAACATTAATATCATGAAAAACAATTCAATCAAAGCAATCGTTATGGCCGCTGTCATGATTTGCTTATCGAACATCAACGTATCTGCAAACAATTTAGACGAAGCAACTGCGGTAGTTAAATCTAAAATCAAACAAGTTGAAAACTCTTTGAGCTTTAACGTTTGGGCAGAAAACTTATCAGGTAAGAAAGTGATGGTTATCGTAACTGATAAAGATGGTAACGAAATCCACCGTGAGTACGTTTCTGGTAAAGCTGGTAAATTTGCTAAAACTTTCGATTTGTCTAACTTGTCTGATGGTAAGTATTCTATCGAAGTAGTTGCAGATAACAACTCAATCGTTGATGCGAAATCTTTCGAAATCAAAACAAACTTTGTTTCAAGTCGTAACATCGTAGCTGCAGGTTCGAACAACTAATCCCCCTGCATGTATATGATTAGATTTTTAAGTCCACAAATGTTAGGTCATTTGGTATTAGCCCCTCAGCAATTAACAAACTTGTTGAATACTGAGGGACTGATACTAAACCTGACGAAAGACTTAACTTTCAGTCTTGCATAATTTGTTTTACACAAACCCTTCGAGTTGCTCCACTAACCAGTTTCATGGTTAACAATTTCAAAATTTTCTTAATAGCTAGGCTTGGATATACATAAACCAAACTTAGCTATTTTTTTTTCATAATGCGTTTATTATGAAATAAGTACCCGATTTGACCATATAGCAACATAGAGAACATAGTTACGTGAAAGTCTGGTAATCAATTATTTCTGTTTCTTAATACTTACTTCTGTATAAATCATATAAGAATTCAAAATCCTTATAAATTATACAAGAACGGCTGCTTCTGCTTCTTTGAGTACATTTTCTAAGATTGCTCTTACTTCTGGGCGACAACTTCCGCAGCCCGTACCTGCTCCCGTAGTGGCACAGAGGGTGCTAAAATCTTTACAACCGCTTTGTATGGTTGTTTTAAGATTACCTTCGCCTACGTTGTTACAAGAACAAACTAATTTACCCATTACAGGGTCGGCTTTTTTGCCCGAACGGAGTAGTTCTAAGCGTTTGTCTGAAAGCTCTATTCCTTTGGCAATTAGGTCTCTAAACTCAAGGAATTCCGTTTTGTCGCCAATAAGCACTGCACCGACTAATTTATCTTTATGAACGATACATTTTTTGTAGTAACGTTTCGCTTTGTCTATAAAAATAATCTCTTCGTATTCAGGGTTTTTAGAAGGTGTTTCAATCATGCCCATTGAGCAAAGTTGAACCCCTTGGATTTTCATGATATTCACGGATAATGAACCCGTGTAATAACTTGCATAATCGCCCGCTATGTATTTTGCAATGGTATCTGCTTGTTGCTCGGCAGCGGCTGTAATTCCCCACATTTGCCCACGCCATTGAGCGATTTCACCTGCTGCAAAAATATCAGGGTCAGATGTTTGTAAATAATCATTCACGACTACCCCACGATTAACTTCAATATTGGCAGCACGAGCGATTTCAACATTTGGTGTTGTACCGATTGCGAAAACGGCTACTTGAGCTTCTATTTTACGTCCTGATTTTAGGCGAACACCTTCTAATTGTTCAGTTCCGTAGAAGGATGATACTTCGTCGTTATAATAAACATCAATTCCTAAATCAATAATTTCTTGGTGTAATAAGTCAGAGCCTAATTGGTCTAACTGTCTGTCCATAAAGCGGCTAATACGCTGAACGATTGTTACCTTTACATTGATTTCACGAAGTGACGCTGCTAATTCTAGTCCCAACAAGCCACCACCAACAATCAGAGCATGTGGATTTTCTTTTTGCAAATAAGGCATTAAGCTATCTGCATCCAAACGAGAACGCATATTGAAAATACCTGGAATACGAGGCACATTGGGTGGCATAAATGCACGAGAACCCATTCCTAAAATTAGACGGTCATAATGATGTTCGTTTCCTTCTGAATCGGTGACGACTTTATTCGCACGGTCAATGTTGACAATTTCGATACCTTTATGAACGTGAATATTTGCCTCTTGAAATTGATCTTCTCTGAGTTTAACCAACTGATTCCAGTCTTGAGCCCCCGAAATATAATCGGGAAGCATTACACGGTTATAGAAAGGATAAATTTCTTTCGAGAATACATGAATTTCGTCTTCCTGATTGAGCTGACGATAGGAGTTGATGAATCCTAAACCAGCCGAACCTGCTCCGATAATGATAATTTTCTCTTTTGTTTTTACGTAAGCACATACTTCTACAGCCGAAAATTTGAAATCAGGTTCTTTAGAACGAGGGTCAACAAGAGTATTGGTCAAGTTGTTGGTACGTCCGAAATCCTGACCTAAAATTTTACCAAAGTGCATGGGCATAAAACACACACCTTGTTTTACATCTGTCGTGATTTTTACCTTCACCAAGGCTTTTCCTCTTCGAGAGGTAACTTCAACGAGTTGATTATCTGTTAGTTTTCTTGTTTTTGCATCGTCTGGGTTGAGTTCCAAATAAGGTTGAGCAATGTGCTGTTTTAGCTTATTGACTTTCCCCGTTTTGGTCATCGTATGCCACTGGTCACGAATACGTCCTGTGGTCAGAATTAACGGAAAATCCGTATCTAATGCCTCCGACTGATTCATATCGGGTACTGCATGAATTTTGGCACGACCATTTGGCGTATAAAATTGATGGTCGGTAAATAAACGAACAGTTCCTTTATAATTTTCTGTAGTGGCTGCTACCTCAGCAGGGTAAGGCCATTGTACAGAGCGTTTTTCTCTTAACACATCGTAGCTTAACCCCGTGATGTCAATATTTGTACCTTTCGTAGAACGGCAATGCTCGTCATAAATTTGGCTATTATCCGTATAAGGGAAAGCATCTCCAAAGCCCATTTTCTGAGCAAATTTGGTGATAATCATGGTATCGTCCATTGCTTCGCCAGGAGCATCTACCATTTTGGGTAACAAGGTAATTCTTCTTTCAGAGTTGGTGAAAACGCTGTTTTTCTCAGCCCAAGCAGCCGCTGGTAAAACTACATCGGCATATTTTACGGTATCCGATAAGTTGGAAACATCTTGCACCACGACAAATTTTGCGTTTTGCAGTCCTTTTTCTACGGCATTTATATCGGGTAAACTCACCATCGGATTGGTACAGATAATCCAGATAGCTTTCATACGCCCATCTGCCAATGCCTGAAACATTTCCGTAGCCGTAAAGCCAGGTTTGTCCGATATTTTTGTGCCACCCCAGAATGCTTGCACCTCTTCACGGTGAGCAGGGTTAAGCAAATCACGGTGAGCAGGGAGCATATTCGCCAAACCACCTACTTCACGACCACCCATTGCATTGGGTTGTCCTGTTAAGGAGAAAGGGCCGTTGCCTGCTTTTCCGATTTTACCCGTAATTAGGTGTAAATCAATTAAGGATAAGTTTTTATTTACTCCAATAACCGACTGATTTAAGCCCATTGTCCACATCGACAAAAAGCCTTTTGCTTCGTGAATATACTGTGCAGCAAGGATAATATCTGCCACCGAAATGCCACAAATAGCAGAGGATTCTTCCAGTGTTTTTTCGAGAACTTGAGCTTTGTAGGCATCAATACCATCGGTATGATTAGTAATGAAATCGGAGTCAATCCAGTTGTTTTCAAGTAAGACCCGTCCAATAGCGTTGGTTAATACAATATCGGTTCCTGGGTGTAATTGAAGATGCAAATCTGCTTGCGAAGCCGTTTGCGTACGGCGAGGGTCAACCACTACGATTTTGACACTTGGGTTAGCTTGTTTGTGAGCTTCCACTCGTCGCCAAATGATTGGGTGAGCCCATGCGGGGTTAGCACCCGTAACGAAGAACGTATCTGCTAATTCGATGTCGTCGTAACAAACAGGAACAGAATCTTCGCCAACTGTTAATTTGTACCCAACCACAGCCGATGACATACATAGGCGTGAGTTAGTATCTATATTGTTAGAACCAATAAAACCCTTAATGAGCTTATTGATTACATAGTATTCTTCTGTCGAGCATTGTCCAGAGACGTAGAAACCTACCGAATCAGGGCCATATTTGTTGATAAAGGTTTTAAAAATTGCCGCTGTACGATCCAGAGCTGTATCCCATGAAACTTTTTCGAGTGGCATATTGCGATTATACCGCATTTGAGGAGCCAGCAAACGGTCTGATTTATCCATGACGGTATAGTGCAAATTCATACCCTTTGAACAAAGCATTCCTTTGCTAGAAGGATGGTCTTTATCGCCTTCTAATTGCAGTTTACCATTACCTAAATCTGTTACAACTACCCCACAGCCAACTCCACAATAAGAACAAGTAGATTTATGCTTTTTATGATTTACGATACCGCTCATGGATTATATGTTTAAATTGCTGTTACTGAATGAAATACCAAAATGCTAGGAGGTTACTAAATTGACAAATGTCTATATGTGGTATTTTTTTTCGATTTTATTCTATTATTTTGTTTTTAGTGCTTGCGTATATCAATAAAAGCTTGTATATTCGATACAGAAAGTTCCTCATAAGAGCTGACAAAATTTGCAAATCTCAAGTAAAGACATATATGCCAGAATCTTTTGTATTCTGGATCTTTGATGAGAAATGCCGCCACATTTCAATCCTTACTTTCTTAATAAGAATCCCAAAGCTTTTCAGAGGCTTTGGGATTCGTCTTTTAAAGAGAAAACAAAGTGAATTGGAGTAAGAATTAAAAATTATGAATTTTAAATTTAATAAGCTAGTTATCAGTCTTTCATAAGAAAAATAAGCATTAACTAACTGTGCATGTATAGTGCTACATAACTTAGTAGAAGTCCAATTCGCAAAAAACCTATAAGGTTTCGTTCCAAGGATACTTAATCCAAAATTCAACATCCAAAATTTTACATCATTACTCACTATCTTTAAAACACTGTGCTAATTATACGTTTATTGTTATTCGTCTTCAATCGAGAATTTATCGAATAATAAGCTCAATAACTGGTCATGTACTCTCATGTACTCAGGGTCATGGGCAATGTCTTTTTTGTTACGAGGACGAGGAATATTAATTTCTACGATTTCCTTAATCGTTGCAGCAGGGCCATTGTTCATAACTACTACTTTATCCGATAAGAAAATAGCTTCTTCAATATCGTGCGTTACCATTACAATGGTTTTGTTACGATTATCTAAGTTCCACAATTTCAATAACTCAATGTGCATAGAACCTTTTGTTAAAGCATCCAACGCACCGAATGGTTCGTCTAGTAAAAGAATGCTTGGGTTAATGGCAAATGCACGAGCAATAGCAACACGTTGTTTCATACCGCCAGATAATTGACTAGGCAATTTATCTTTATGCGGAGTCAAGTTTACCATTTGGATGAAATGATCTACGATTTCGTGTTTTTCGGCTGTTGATTTAGTTTTGAATACGGAGTCAACGGCTTCAAAAATATTGCGGTAAACAGTTAGCCAAGGTAGTAAAGAGTAGTTTTGGAAAACGATACCACGGTCAGGCCCTGGACCTTTTACCACGTTTCCATTCGCAATTACTTCTCCTTCTGAAGGTAGAACCATACCCGAAATCGTGTTCATTAAGGTTGATTTTCCACAACCAGAGTGACCAATGATGGCTACAATTTCACCTCGTTTGATTTGTAAGTCAATGTCTTTTACTGCGGTAAAAGTACCTTTTGACCCTTTGAAAGAAACCGTTACATTTTTCATGTCGATGGTAACTTCCTTTACTTTATTTTTAACGTCCGCTTCGTAGTGGACTGCTTTGTCAATACTTGTCATACCTGTTGTGTTTTTGCGAGTGAAACAAATGGTGCTACTTGCTTACTTTTTATTTTCCCAAGTAAAAGCGTTTTGTAATGCGTTAAAACATTTGTCTAATAAAAGACCAACCGTACCGATGATTAGGATAGCGATTAAGATTTTTTCGAGTGATAAGCCATTCCAACTATCCCAAACAAAGAATCCAATACCTACGCCACCTGAAAGCATTTCGCCCGCCACAATTACAACCCAAGCGATACCTACTGATAATCTTAAACCAGTGATAATGTGTGGAATTGCATAAGGTAACATGATTTTTGTGATATATTTCCAAGTTGAAAAGCCAAATGCTTTTCCTACATTCTTATGGTCTTGAGGAATACTTGCTACTCCAAATGCCGTGTTGATAACTGTTGGCCAAAGTGATGTAATGGCAATGATAAAAATTGTTGCTCCTTCTGCTGCTTTGAACGCCAATAAGCCTAAAGGAAACCATGCTAAAGGTGATACAGGTCTAAGAACTTGAACAATCGGATTTAATAATTTCATTCCAATTTTAGAAGATCCCATGATAATACCCATCGGAATGGCAATGAGTGAGCCTATCGCAAAACCTGTGAATACACGAAGTAATGAACTTGTTAATTGATTGCCAATACCTTTATCGTTTGGCCCACGGTCGTAGAAAGGTTCTACCATTAATTCTTTGAAAACAGCCCAAGTGGAAACTGGACCAGGGATTTCACCATCTGTAACTTTCGAAATCAAAGCCCAAATGCCTACTAGGATAGTCATACTTCCGATGAAGTAAGCTAAATTTATTACGGTATCTTTTAGTGATATAGATTTCATAAGCTACGGGATTATAACATACTGAAGGATGAAAACAATAGGTTGTAATGTTGAATTTTGGATTTTAAATTTTGGATTTAAGTACCTACATATTTAACCACATAGCACCATAGAAAACATAGTTGTTTGTTATAATATGATTCTTAAAGTAGATGTGTCTGATTATTTAATAGACTAGTCAGTAGTAATTTGTTGATACCACCCTGACAGGGTCGTTGACCGCTTTCAGGGTGAGTAAATCCAACATCCAAAATCCAACATTCAACATTCAAAATCTACCCTCTTGGGATTTTCAATCTTCAGAAAGGATAAATAAACAATTACTTCTTAGTTGTCTTTAAGTACCCATCAATATCTGCTGGGTTGAACATCACATCGTACGTAGTTTTGAAAGGTTTCATATCTGGTTGAACAGGTACGCTCATTTCTTTTGCTACTTCTGCAAATAAATCATCCAAAATCAACTTCTCCGTAATGGCTTTATAGTTTGGTTCAGCTTTTAAGTATCCGAAACGAACGTATTGAGCTAAGAACCACATTGCATGAGATTTTTTAGGTGTATTTACGATGCCATTGTTGTAGAATGTCATGTAATCACCTTTGTATTTTTGAACGCCCAATTCGCAGCCTAAATCACTTGAACCCAACAATCTTGCTTCGATAACTTGTAATGGAGCATTTACATAATAAGGTTTTGTTAACCATTGTGCAGCTTTTTTGCGATTTCCCAAATTGTCTAACCACTTACAAGCCTCAATAAGCGCTTTCATTACTTTTTTCAAATCTTCTTTATCTTCCGCCGCAAATTTCGAGTTAACGACTAATGCTTTTTCTGGGTGATGTTGCCAGATGTCTTGTGATGCAATTTGCGTAAAACCAACGTTTTGAGCCGCTGCAACACCATTCCAAGGTTCACCTACTGAAAAACCTTCCATATTATCAACACGCATGTTGGCAACCATTTGTGGCGGTGGAATCGTGATGATACCAACTGATTTTTGAGGAACACCAGCAGCTGCTAACCAGTTACGTAACCAAATGTCGTGCGTTCCACCTGGGAATGTCATCGCAAAGGTTACTTCCTTTCTTGACTTAACCGATTTAACAGCCGCCGCTACTTTACCCATTTCTTTATATCCAACTAAACCGCAAAAGTCTTTTGAAAGCGTGATTGCTTGTCCATTGTTATTCAACACCATGGCAATTTTCATTTCTGAACCTGCTTTTCCACCGATACCTGTGTAAACAGATAGAGGTAATGAGAATAAACAATGAGCACCATCCAATTCACCTAACAATACTTTATCACGAATATTAGCCCATGAAGCTTCTTTTGATAATTCTACGTCCACACCATATTTGGCAAACAAGCCTAATTCTTTGGCCGCTACCAGTGGAGCACAGTCTGTAAGAGGAATAAATCCTAATCTAATTTTTCTACCTGCTGGTTTGGTAGGATTGTCTGTTCCTGCCGAGGCAGCGAATGCGAATGCCATTACACAACATAATGACAAGATTGACTTTAACAGTGATTTTGTGTTCATAACAGTAAATTTGTTTTGGAACACTCCAATTCGACCCCCATCGAAATACTTGGAGAATTCTGGTTAATTTTATTAGGTATGATTTTAGGTAGTAGGCTTTAGGTATGAGTTTGTAGGTAGTAGGTTTAAGTTTGTAGGTATGAGGTAGTAGTTTGTAGATAGAAACTTACTAGCTACGACTTTATACCTAAAACCTATGACCTTATACCTACTACCTAAAACCTCATCCCTAAGAACTGAAATTAGTTTTTAATTGCTACTGGTTTTGCGTAGAAGAAATCAGGTGTGATTTTTACCATTAAGTAAGCCCACGTTCCTGTTTTGTCATACGTATTAGCAACGGCATCCGCAGTTGCTTGTCCTTTTGCAAATGGCATTGAATCTGTTGCTTTCATGATTGAATAACCTACTTCTAAGTTGGTAAACTTGTTCATTTGGTAGTTCAATAAGAAGTCAATTTCTGTACCTAATTGTTTGTCGATTACCGTACCATTTGCTTTTTTCATGTCTTTATTCAATGCAAATGTGTGGAAATCAACTCCTGCTTGTAAGGTATTGGTTGCGTATTTCACTTTGAAATAACCGTTGTTTAAACCTCCAACTGGTGAGCCTGTTCCTACGTAGAAGTAGTCCATATATCCCCAGTGTTTGTGTGGTGTTCCGTATAATGGGTCAAAACGATTGTTGTCTGTTGCGGCAATTGTTGTTTCGTTACCTGAAAGTACATCATAACCAGGCGTGAAGCTCCAGTTTCCTTTTTGGTAAGTAGCAGCTAAGGTATAGTGATATGCATTCATATCTTTACCATCACGATCTTTTCCTGTTTGTGCATAATACGCACCTTGGAAAGCAATTTTACCAAATCCAGAAGCATTGCCCATTGTGTGGTTGACCATTAAACCATAAGTATAACGTGAGTTAGTTCCTGTTTGACCGTTAAAGTTTTTACCGTATAAGTAACCCGTACCTGCTGTTCCGACCAAGGTATCATTTTTGTATTTACCGAAATCATCGTTAAAGAACAAACCAGAGAATTTCGTTTGTTTGAATTTACGGCTGATGTACACACTTTTGAATGATTTGTAATCTTGTGTAGCAGCGTTTGTTCCTGGAGGGCTCGTGAAAACAGCTCCGTTTGGAATCGTTCCTGCTGGAACTGCTACTAAAACACCTTTTGAGTTTGCCATGTATTGAGGCGTATTCGCTGGTGCGTAAGCGGTTCCTGTGTAGTTGAATGCGTCTGTGTTTTGGTTGAATGCTGCACCGATGTCAAATTGCCATCCTCTGTGCATTCCTTTTAATAAAACCATGTCATGACGACGAGCTTGTTGTAACCAGTCTAAGTTACCGATTAAACGAACGTCATCATAAATCAATTCTTGGCGACCAATTTTGATTGATAACAAATCAACCAATTTAAATTTAATCGTTGTATCTGCTTTGTTAGCAAGTGTAATATCAGCCCAACCTTCGTGCAGCATTAATTTTGCACCATCTGCTGGAGTGATGGTTGAAGCATCCTGTCCCCAAACTCTAACGTCTTGAATCGCTGCTCCAAATACTACTCTGTCCCATTTGTAACCGAAGTTTAAACGAGTACGTTGCGACGTGAAAACAGCTGCATCAGAGCCTGTTTTTACTAAATTCCCTAATCCGTTACGAACTTCGGTACGAGTTCTCATTGTACCTGTCAACGTAAATTGAGCATCTGCGGTAAACTGTGAGGCTAAGCCCATTAATACAGCTAAACCAGCTTTTTTCATGTACGATTTCTTCATAATTGTGTTTGATTGTAAGATTTTAACAGATTAGTTGAATTAATAATGGTAAAGACCCCCATCTTTATCATTATTCACTTGTTTTTACTATATTTATCGCTTCAAACAAGACCCCCATCTTGAGTGAGTTCTCTGAGCGTGATTGATTAAGTTCAATCACGCTTTTTACTTTATAATTAGCACAGTATTTCAAATAACGTTTTTCTCAATTTTCTGAGAATCGTCTGTAGCACTCGCTTGTGCTACAGTATGTCTATTTTTAAACTAATTCTTTTTCGAGTACTGACGCTGGTTTCACCATATCGTCGTTTTGTTTTGCTGTAATTGTTCTGAAGATTAATACCGCAATACCGATGACTAAGGTTGCTATTCCTAATGTGTAGAAAGCTTCTGTGTAGTTGATTAAATCTTTGGTTTTAGAAACTTCATCTTCAATCACTTCTTTCGAAAACTTCAATGATTTTGCTTTGAACATGAAGGCGATTAACATCGCTCCAATATTTCCACCTGCTCCCACGATACCTGCCACACTACCTACTGCTTTCGGATTCACGAAGGGTACTAAGCTGTACGTTGCTCCGTTTGCCATTTTTAAACTTAATCCGAAGAAGAACATCATCGCAATTGCCATGGAGATACTTCCTGCGGTTGCGAACCATAAAATCCCCGCACCTTCTAAGATTAATAAAACGGCTAACAATAATGATTTTCCATTGAAACCGTATTTCTTTCCAACTTTGTCTGCCACAAATCCACCTAATGGACGAGCGAATAAGTTAATCCATCCGAAAATTCCTGCTGCCATTCCTGCTACTGCTAGACTAGCTCCAAACGTGTCGGTAAAGAAGATAGGAGCGAAGTTGTCAACCGTAATTTCTACTCCAAAACACGCTGCATACGAGATCGTCAAAATCCAAGTACGGTAATCTTTTAAGGCTAATAAGAAGGTGTTTTCAGTTGATTTTACCTGAGCAGGAATCTCATTAAAGTCTCCAGCAGGCGTATCTTTCGTAAACTTAAAATATAAAACTGCACAAACTAATAGCATTACTCCTGGGAAAATCATGGCATATCTCCAACTGTCTTCTTTGGTACAATACCCTAATGCAACAAAGCCAGAAGCAATCATTGGCATAAAGAAATTGGCAGCTCCACCACCCGCATTTCCGAATCCGCCTGCTACTGCATTGGCTGTTCCTTTAATGACTGGAGCAAACATGACAGAGGTATGAAATTGCGTAATTACGAACGATGCACCGATAACGCCTATGGCTAAACGAAACATCAAAAAGCTTTCGTAACTAGTACTCAAACCAATGAACATCACTGGAAATGAACAAATCACTAATAACCAAGTGTAAATAATTCTTGGACCAAATTTATCAACCAAACGTCCGATTAATAAACGAGCTACAATCGTAGCAGAAACTGATGCAATCTGAATGTTACCGATTTGGTCTTTTGTTAAGTGCAATTGCTCTTTTGCAATTTTCATTAACGGAGCCATTCCAAACCAAGCGAAAAAACAAAAGAAAAAGGTTAACCAAGTAATATGAAAGGTTTTCATTTGTACCCCTTTCAAAGAGAAAATGTTAAGCGACTCTAACGGCTTGTTTGTACTATTCATTTTTTGGTTGTTTTCTCAGTAAGTTTTACTGAGTTTTAAAGAAATCAATCGCCCCCACGAAAGACTTTTTTCAACTCAAAGCTGAAGGGTTAGATTAGTTACTTTAAAGAGCGTTGTAATGAAGTCGATAGAGAACTGCCCCCACAGTTTGAACCTCTTTTTCTACACTACAAATCGGTAATGATAAATTTTGAATTTTGGATG
>JBMLRK010000303.1:0-9668 GCA_049241065.1 Spirosomataceae bacterium | reverse complement strand
TGAACCTCTTTTTCTACACTACAAATCGGTAATGATAAATTTTGAATTTTGGATGATAAATTTTGAATGTAATTTTAAACAACGATGCTTTCTATATAATTATGTGGTTAAATATGTCGGAGTAATTAATTCAAAATCCAACATTCAACATCCAAAATTATTACGATGCCCAACCTTCGTTTTGGTTAGTCCACTTTCCACTGGTTACATATTCTTTGACAAACTCAGGATGCAAACTCACTACTTCTCCAATCACAATCACGGCTGGGTTACTCAATTCTTCTACTTTCGATTTATAAGCAATGTCTTCCACCGTTCCGAGAACATAACGAGCATTTTCTTTTGTCCCGTTTTGGACGATGGCAACTGGTGTTGTTGCTTTGCCGTGTTTGTTAAATAAATTACAAATGTGAGCTAGTTTACTCATGCCCATCAAAATGATAATGGTTGCCGAAGACTGGGCTGCTAATTCAATGTCTTTCGATAAGCTTCCCGTTTTGGTTGTTCCTGTGATTACCCAAAAACTTTCTGCATATCCTCTTGTTGTTACGGGTATCCCTATCGAAGCAGGTGCCGCAATGGCCGACGTTACCCCAGATACTACCTCGCATTCAATATTAAAAGCTCTTGCGTATTCTATTTCTTCAAAACCTCTTCCGAATACAAATGGATCACCGCCCTTCAATCTTACTACGTGTCCATATTGTAATGCTAACTGTACTACTTTGTAATTAATTTCTTCTTGTGTGTAAACATATTTTCCTAAGCGTTTACCCACATATACAAGTTGCGTATTCGGTTTTGCATATTCTAATAACTCTTCATTTGCTAAGGCATCGTATAAGATAACATCCGCTGTTTTTATTGCTTTAATTCCTTTTAGTGTGATTAACTCAACATCTCCAGGGCCAGCACCAATTAAAGTTATTCTTGGAATATTCATATTGTAGTTCTTTTTACTCTGATTTGTTATGGATATAACTACTCAGTGTTAATTGTGATACAAAAATGGAACAAAAATGTTTAAAACCAAAATATAAGTGTGTTTTTTAATTAATTTTTTTAAAAAAGTTGCAAAAACGCAAAAAATAGGTTTAAATTTGAACTATAAAAAGCGAGTATTTGTGTTTTTTATTAATTTTTACGTATAAATATAGTCCAAAAGTGATGTGATTATATTTAATCTAAGAATAGTAATAAATGACTAGATTTTAAAAGTTTGCTTAATAAACGATTAAGTATTTTTCTGAGATATGAGTATTTTCTGGAAAATGCTCGAATAGGAACGGTAATTGGCAAGTGAACTAAGTATATATAGTTAAAAACAAAGAAATCAAGGCTAATATTTAATAGTAATAGATTATGAAAAAGAAAATTGTCGTAGTCGGAAACGGCATGGTTGGTTACAAGTTTTGCGAAAAGCTTGTTGCAAAAGATACCCAAAAGCAATTTGACGTAATTGTTTTTGGCGAAGAGGTTCGTCCTGCATACGACCGTGTGCATTTGTCTGAATTTTTTGCAGGAAAAACTGCGGAGGATTTGACAATGGCCCCTGCCAGTTGGTATGCCGACAATGCCATTCAATTAATCTTATCTGACCCTGTGATTGATATTGACCGTGAAGCCAAAACGGTACGCTCACACCATGGACTAGTTCAAAGCTATGACTATTTAGTATTGGCTACGGGTTCAAGTGCCTTTGTTCCGCCCATTCCTGGGGTAGAAAAAGACGGAGTTTTTGTGTATCGTACGATTGAGGATTTAGAAATGATGGCGGCTCATGCCAAAAAAGCTAGAAAAGGAGCAGTCATTGGTGGAGGGTTATTAGGACTTGAAGCCGCAAAAGCATTGTTAGATTTAGGCTTAGAAGAAACGCACGTAATTGAGTTTGCTCCACGCTTAATGCCAAGACAAATCGACGAGGCTGGTTCTAAGATGTTAGAGTCAAAGTTGAATACCTTGGGCTTACAAATACACTTAAATAAAAATACCCAAGAAATTGTAGGCGATGGCAAAATCACGTCAATGGCGTTTGCAGATGGTACTAAGTTGGAAGTGGATATGCTCGTGATTTCGGCAGGTATCAAACCTCGTGACGAAGTGGCTAAAGTAGCAGGTTTAGAAGTAGGTACTCGTGGAGGAATTGTGGTAAATGAAAAACTACAAACATCAGACCCTGCCATTTTTGCTATCGGAGAATGTGCCTTGGCACATCACATGATTTATGGTTTGGTTGCTCCGGGCTACGAAATGGCTGATGTGGTCGTGACGGAATTGTTAGGAGGAAGCAAAGAATTCAAACCTTTCGATATGTCAACAAAGTTGAAATTGATAGGTACAGACGTAGCAAGCTTTGGCGACCCATTTATACAAGAGCCAAATGCTAAAACGATTGTCTATGAAAACTCATCAAAAGGGGTTTATAAACGTATCAATATCTCAACAGATGGCAAGTACTTGTTAGGAGGTATTTTGGTAGGCGATGCCGACCAATATAATATGTTATTGCAAAATGTGAAAAATCAAACACTTCTTCCGCCAGATCCAGAAGATTTGATGTTGGGTTCAAGAGGTGGGGCAGAAGGAGCTAGTTCGGGAGTAATGTCATTGCCTGACGATGCATTAATCTGTTCTTGTGAAGCCATTACAAAAGGACAAATCTGTGAGGAGGTTTTAGCAGGAAATGATACCATTGATGCCATCAAAAAATGCTGTAAAGCAGGTACTGGTTGCGGAGGTTGCGTGCCAATGATTAAAGATTTAATCAGCGAAACCTTGAAATCGCAAGGCGTATTTGTAAGAAATATCATTTGTGAACACTTTGATTATACTCGTCAAGAACTATTCGACTTAATTAAAATCAAAGGCTATAAGACTTACAATGAAGTATTAGATAACTTGGGTAAAGGCGATGGATGTGAGGTTTGTAAGCCAGCAACAGCTTCTATCTTGGCAAGTTTGTGGAATGATATGATTTTGGCGAAAGGTAATGATACCGTTCAAGATTCTAACGATCGCTATTTAGCGAATATTCAGAAAAACGGTACGTATTCAGTTGTGCCAAGAATCCCTGGAGGAGAACTGACACCTGATAAATTAATTGTCATTGGTCAGGTTGCGAAGAAATATGATTTATACACAAAAATCACAGGAGGACAACGTATCGACTTATTTGGTGCGCACGTAAGTGACCTACCAGCTATTTGGGAAGAATTAGTCAACGCAGGTTTTGAGTCGGGTCATGCCTATGGTAAAGCTCTTCGTACCGTAAAATCATGTGTAGGTTCTACATGGTGTCGTTTTGGGGTACAAGATTCGGTCTCTTTTGCTATTGAAGTAGAAGAACGTTATAGAGGATTAAGAGCGCCGCATAAATTCAAGTCTGCCGTTTCGGGTTGTACTCGTGAATGTGCAGAAGCTCAATCAAAAGACTTTGGAATTATTGCTACCGAAAAAGGCTGGAACTTATACGTATGTGGAAACGGTGGGGTTAAACCTCGTCATGCAGATTTATTCGCTTCGGACATCGACTCAGAAACGTGTATCAAGTATTTAGACCGTTTCTTGATGTTCTATATCAAAACAGCAGAACCATTAACACGTACTGCCACTTGGTTAGACAAAATGGAAGGCGGTATCGAGTATTTGAAATCTGTAATTATCGACGATGCTTTAGGGATGAACGAAGCCTTCGAAGCAGAAATGGCTGTTTTGGTTGATGCTTACAAATGTGAGTGGAAAGAGGTAGTCGAAAACCCTGAATTGCGTAAACGTTTTACTCACTTCGTGAACGCTCCACAACAAAAAGATCCTTATGCTAAATTTGAAACCATGCGTGGACAAGTGAAAGCAGCAGAATGGAAATAAAGAGTCAATTCAAAATTTTGAATTAAAGATACTTCTTAATCAGGAAATCAAATAAACAAACAGGTTCTCTAAATTCCAATTCTGGGGGTTAGAGAGCTATTCATCTTAACAATTTCCCCCTTTGGGGGTTAGGGGGCTTATGACAACAACACTTACTTGGCACTTAGCGTGCAATGTAGCAGATATTCCAGAAAATGGCGGAGGATGTGCCTTGATTGAAGGACAACAAATAGCCATCTTTAATTTTACAAGACGTGGCGAATGGTATGCAACTCAAAACCTTTGTCCGCACCGTCAGCAAATGGTGCTTTCAAGAGGTATGATTGGTTCGACAGGTACAGAGCAAGAACCTAAAGTTGCTTGTCCGTACCACAAAAAGACCTTCTCTTTAAAAACAGGAGAATGTATGAGTGGCGATGAGTACGAAATCAAGACGTATCCGATTAAAGTGGAAAATGACAACATTTTCATAGGACTGTAATAGTACTTGAAAAAGAATAAATTTCAATTATCAAACAACCATTCAATTACTTGGAACGACTTGGCAATTTTTTTCAAAAACTTGGTATATTCAAAGTTATGAAACCTTTGGATAGCCAAGTTTTTAACAGACTAACACGTCTATATATCATCGCTCTAACAACGGTGGCTGTTTTGTCTATGTCTGGACAATTAGTTATCCAGTTATTCCTGCGTCAGTTATTAGATGACTCGCATGTGGTGAACATTGCGGGAAGGCAGCGTATGCTTAGTCAACGCTTATCGAAAACGGCTATTCTTTTGTGTCGAAGAAATATCTATCAGGCTGATGCAGAGCATTATTCTCAAGATATTAAAGACATTGTTAAACTCTGGAAGCAAAGTCACGACGGTTTACGAAATGGACATCTTGATATTGATGGTGCAGTGTACGAAGCCCGTAACAGTGCAAAGATAGATAGTATGTTCAACCGTATTGAGCCTACTTTTTCATTGATGTACAATAATGCCTTAATCATTAGTGAACAAATTGAACATCCAGCAGTCAACAAAGAAGAGTCCCTACAAGCAGCTTTAAAACACATTTTAGCAAACGAACGCAGTTTTTTAAAGCAGATGGATAAAATCGTACTTCAGTACGATGTAGAAACGACCCAACGTGTTGATAATATCAAAAGAACAGAGTTAATCCTGTTTGTCTTACTGTTTATCGTACTACTTTTAGAGGGCATATTAATTTTTAGACCAATCGCTATTTATATCAGAGAAGTAATCAAAAAAATTACTGACTCAGAGCAAGCACTTCGACAAACAAACGATACACTCATCAAAACACAAGAAGCTCTAGTACAAGCTACGGCCGAAAAATATAAACTTCAATTAGCGGAAGAAAAAGTACGTTCTGCTTCCCTAATGGAAGGACAAGAAGTAGAACGAAAACGCCTTGCTCGTGAATTACACGATGGAATAGGGCAGATGTTAACAGGATTGCGTTTGCATGGAGAAAAGGTAAAAAGCTTCCTATTTGCCAATGAAAAGCAAGAGAAATCCTTTCTGGAACTTCAGAAGCTTATTATAGAAACGATTGAAGCCACCAGAACGGTTTCTTTCAATCTTGCTCCATCTGTGTTAAGTGATTATGGCGTTAGTCCAGCCGTTCGAATCTTAACAGAACAAGTTTCAAAGGCATCAAATATTGAAATAGAATTTGTTGAAATCAAAATAAAAAGATTACCAGAAGGTATAGAGACCTGCTTGTATCGAATTTGTCAGGAAGCATTGCATAACGCAATTAAGTACTCAGAAGCAACTAAAATCAAAATACAGCTTTCCATATCCGAAAATTATGTAAATTTACTTATAGACGATGACGGAAAAGGATTTGATTTGAGTAATTTAAAGAAAGGTTTAACAGGAAGTGGTTTGAAAAATATGCAAACACGAGCTGAACTACTTAATGGTCAGTGGAAACTTCAGACAAAACCAGAGCAAGGAACTAAAATAATGGTGAGAATTCCCTTATCACCCGACAAAAAAGTCACTAAGGTAAAGCGGAAAAAAGAGATTGCTTGATATGATAGTATAGTTGAATTACCAAATATTAGATGTGCATTAACAAAAACTTAAAAATATGAATCCTATACGTGTACTACTGGCCGACGATCATGATGTCGTTAGAAAAGGGATGAAAATGCTCTTAGAAGATGAAGAAGGAGTTGCAGTAATCGGTGAAGCTGCCGACGGTCAGGAAGCGGTGGAAAAAGTAAAACTCCTTTTGCCAGATGTCGTTATTTTAGATCTAACCATGCCTAGAATGACGGGTATCGAAGCCGCCAAAATCATTTCAGAAGAATATCCTTCGGTCAAAATCTTAATATTCTCCATGCACAATAACCGTGAATATATCATTAACTCTGTAGAAAACGGAGCGAATGGTTATTTACTAAAAGATACAGGCAAAGAGGAATTAATGCGTGCCTTACGAGTGGTGTCAGAAGGTAGAAAATACTTTCCACCAGAAATATCAGAAGTAATCATCGACGAACTTCTTGCAAAAAATAGCAATAACGCTCCAGGAATAAGCGAAGAAAGTAAAGCCTTCTTCCAAAAAATTACGCCAAAAGAACGCCAAATCTTAGAACTTATCGTTCAAGGTTATAATTCAAGGGAAATTGCAGACAAACTTTTCTTGAGTATCCGTACGGTAGATAATCACCGTGCCAACATGATGAAGAAAACAAAAGCAAAAAATACCGCCGACTTAGTGAAAATGGCGATACAGTAAACGTAAAAAATCCCAACAGATGTTACACCTGTTGGGATTTTTTACGTTTACTCAGGAATTCCTAAAAACTCAGTACACTCTCCACCGACTTACTTTCTGGGAAGAACGAAACCAGTTTCAATAAAATCGATTCTACGACTGCATCAGGGCAAGATGCTCCACAAGTAAGCATAATCGTTACGACTTCTTTATCAGGAAGATAATTCTGAGTTATTTTTTCCTCTTTACTATGTAAGTCAAAATGACTGATTAAATCAGAGGTCAATAATTTTTCGGCGGAAGAAATAAAGTAAGTTGATAATTGTTGCTCGCAAAGTTCTACCAAGTGCGAAGTATTCGACGAATTATATCCCCCTGCAACAATTGCCAAATCGGCTTCTTCTTTCAACAAACCATAAGTAGCACTCTGATTGTCGTTGGTAGCATAACAAAGCGTATCACGAGTATCGGCAAAATGGGCAGAAATATCCGAACCACTGATGCCGAAATGTAAGGTCATTATTTGCTTTAAGTAATCAGCAATGGCTTGTGTATCCGATGCCAACATCGTCGTTTGATTCACTACACCAATACGCTTTAAATCTTTCGTTACATCGAAGTTATCACTGTATTGACCCGCAAATTCAGTATAAAATAGAGAAGACTCTTTTTCGCCAGTAATATATTTAGCTAACTCCACTGTTTGCTTCATATTTTTCACGACAATCGTCGGGGCATTTTCTTTTGCATGAGAAAACGTCGCTCTAGTTTCTTCGTGCGAAGGTTTTCCATGTACCACAATCGTATAATCTTTCTGACCAATTGCGGTAGCCCTATTCCAGACCTTTTCAACAAATGGACATGTCGTATCGTATTGATACACGTTGATGCCAATCTCTAACAGACGGTCTTGAATTTCAACCGTAGTACCAAACGCAGGAACAATTACTACATCGTCTGGGGTAAGTTCAGACCAATCAATTAATTGTCCTCCATGCGTATCCATAATGAACTTAACCCCACGACTTTGTAAATCAGCATTTACGTCGGGATTATGAATCATTTCAGAGAGTAAGAAAATGCGTTTGCCACTATTCTCCTCAATGGTACGATAGGCGATTTCTACAGCATTTTCTACACCGTAGCAAAAGCCGAAATGACGAGAAATTAGGAAACGAACACTACCTAAATCTACTAGTGTAGGAGAGAAATCTTTCTTTAATTTATCGTTCAGCCTACGCTGTTCTTTGATACCTCCGATAATACTACTCTTGTATAAGTCTGGAATTTGAAAAGATTTCATTTTTTTCATACGGGCATTGCCCCTTTTTTGTTGCGTATCAACCTCTGTCAATTCTCTTTCAGGTACAGTTATCAGTAGAGATGACTTAGCGGGAGTATTCATGATTGCCTCCATTTATTAAAACTCGTTTTTTGCTTAACAGTTTTCAAATATACATGAAATTTTAGCTGCCCTTAATAAAAAAGGTAGGTCTTTGTTAAATAACTTGGTTATCAATGTCTTAAAATAAGATTTTTTCCCTTCAGATGTGACATTCGAATAAAGGATTTTGTGTAGTAAATAAATATTGATATAGGTTTGGTGAAGGAGGTCTTTCTTTATATATTTGCGTACTAAAATTTCCTTGATACCTAAAATGATTAGTTAGAGGATTGCTCAATATAAACCTAAAAACAACAACTACACTGATAAATATGTTAAAATAAAGAACGTTGTGTCTTATTCTAAAGAAAGCAGAAAAAAGAAGATAGCTATGTTGATTTGCTCATAAATCCATGATATTTTTGTATTGATACTCGCCATGTTTTCCTAAAAGTAGTTGTTAATCAAGTATTAGCAAAAATAATATGTCTTTTCTGTTACTTTTTAGAAATAAGTAGGTCTAACGAATACAAATTGTTTTAGCGAATAAAATTTCAAATAATGAAACGCTTCAAAAATCCACTAGCTTATATTTCCGCTGCCATTTTTTGTGTTGTGAGTTTGCTTTCTTTTAGTAGTCACTTAGAAGAAACAGATAAATTGCAAAAGACATTTTTTACTGGAGATATCCGTTTCAATGATTCTACCGTGCATAAGTTGACCACGTTTACGGTGGATGCCCATCTTATCGAGGAGAAAGGTAAATCAACCCTTATACTATCAGTGGTTGATGAAAAAACACATGAGTCGGTATATGTTAAGCTATATGACGTGCTTCACTCAGGCACATTTTTTATTCCAGGAGATAAGGAACTTAAAAATGTAGGGAACTTAATTCAAGATATTAATCAATATAGAGATATTACAAACTTTTATCAGGCTACCTTACCGAATATAACGGGTTTACAAGATGGAGTGGGTCGTGTAAATATTACAAAACTTACGTCTAAGGAAGTAGAAGGAGAACTAGTACTTTTTGGAAATAATTCAGAAGGTAAGAAGGCAAGAATCGAATCTGCCAAATTCAGAGCAAGACTTTAAAAAATCGTTTTGAGTCAAAAAAAGACGATTTTCAAGAATATATTTAGTGGTTAGGTGATATTAAAACGTCCGTAGCGATTGCGTCGGACGTTTTTTGTTTTATAATTAATATTAAATTTTTGTATTTAAGTAAGATTGAGTAATTTTGCACCCTTAATGGAGTGTCCTAAAAATAGGTGTTCAGCATATCTTGTCGAACTATTGAGGTTTTGATAATGAGTGGTTTAGCTTCGGCAAGAACAAACGGACATTTAACAGACTAACGAATAAACTAAATTAATTAACATTTACAATGGCAAGGGATTTAAAATTCACAAGAAACATTGGTATCGCTGCCCACATTGATGCCGGTAAAACAACTACGACAGAACGTATTCTTTACTACGCTGGTGTGAGCCACAAAATTGGTGAGGTACACGACGGAGCTGCTACTATGGACTGGATGGAACAAGAGCAGGAGCGTGGTATCACAATTACTTCAGCAGCTACTACTGTGGACTGGACTTATAGAGATCAGCAATACCATATCAACATTATTGATACTCCAGGTCACGTTGACTTTACAGTAGAGGT
>JBMLRK010000302.1:0-1085 GCA_049241065.1 Spirosomataceae bacterium | reverse complement strand
ACGATTACCAAAATCCCGAAAACAACGGGACTGTTTCCGTAGAATTATAATAGCTGTCTTATTCACAAGCGATTAACCGTCGCTTGTGAATTTAATCCACTCCCCACAAGAAAAATGGCAAAGCAAGCAACAAAACAACCCTCAAAAATCGAAAATAACACCCACACACTTTCTTACTTGGAAGCCGTTCAAGTATTCAATTTCTCAGCGGAAGTAAGAGCGTTAAAAACGGCTAGTCCTGCCGATAAACTGGCAGCTACTCGTAACTATCTAGCGCTGTTAAGCATCAAAAAAGAACACGAAACCCTTTTTGAAACTGTTCAAAACGAATTCAAAAAGAAGTACGAACAAGCCATCGCAGACTTGCAAGCAGAAGCCGATAAAGACAAGCAAGCTCAAGATGAAAAGCAGCTGGTCAAGCTGCAACAAAAGCACTTTGACGAAGAACCACTGCTTCTTGAGTTCTTTGCCAAATCTGCCTCCATCCTCTTACATCCTTTTAGCTTAGAGCTGGTTTCTGACGAAGCAAATTGTCCTTTCTTCTTACTGAATGTATTGGATAAACTACAACTTATCACCAACGATTAGGCGTTTTTTAAACCACTTTGCAAAATATTATTTCGTATTCCTCAAACACATGAAAAAGGTCAATTTCCAAAGCATTATCAAGTTGATTCTTTCGGCATCCCTTGATAATAGTCACGAGCTACTTGCTCCACTTGAAGTACTGGAGGGAAAAACAGCCCTTGAAACTTGTAAGAATCTCTGGTACTTCGTCAAAAATAACATTAAGTATCATCTCGACAAAGCTGGTACGGAGCAAATCCGAACGCCTAAACGCACGTGGGAAGATAGACGCAATGGCGTAGATTGTGAGGATTATTCCATCTTCATCGCTGCCGCTCTTATGTACTGGAATATCCCGTGTAGCTTTCGTATAGCCGACTACGGTAATGGCTATCAACACATTTACGTCTTTACTCAGGACTGTATTTTGGATTGTTGTGAGGTAGCCTTTAACCAAGAACAAGCCTTCGTGAGAAAATTGGATATTCCTGTTCAAGCTAATGCCGAACGCTTCGCTC
>JBMLRK010000301.1:0-2610 GCA_049241065.1 Spirosomataceae bacterium | reverse complement strand
CTAGCCCTTAACCGCTGACGGGGTCGTTGACCGCCGTCAGGGTTAAGGACTAGATACAGGATTGTAAAATCCAGATGGCTTCTTCCATTTCTTTTAAATTCATGGAGGCAAATCCCATTCGGCAAGCGTTTAAGCCGTCGTATGCCGAACCATTAGATAAATAAAGCCCCTTTTTATGCACTCGTTCCGATAAATCCATCAATGGAATACGCTTGTCAAACCTTGCCCAAATCGCCATTCCTCCGTCGGGAATAGCAAAGTTGATGGTATCTCCTAAGGTCTTTTTGAGTAATTCACAAGTCACGTCTCTACGTTCTCGGTAGGTTTTTAGGGCTTTGGTTGTATAGCGTTTTAGCGTTCCATCTTCCAACATATCGGCTAAGGCTAGTTCCAAAATGGTGTCGCCTTGTCTGTCCATGATGCGTCTGTATTTGGCTAATTCATCCACAATAGCAGGATTGGCCACGATATAGCCTACTCGAAAAGTGGGGGCAATTCGTTTGGTAAAAGAGCCTAGATAAATGACTAACCCATGTCGGTCGGCACTGGCGAGGGGCAACACAGGGCGATTGGCATAATGATAGTCATAATCGTAGTCGTCTTCGATGATATAAAAACCATATTTTTCTGCCAAAGCCAAGAGCTTAATGCGTCGCTCTGGTTTGAGGGTTACGGTAGTCGGGTGGTAATGATGCGACGTAATATAGATTGCTTTCACGGTCTTTCGTTCACAGATTTCCTCAATTACATCTACCATAATCCCATCTTCGTCGATGGGAACGGTATCCAGTTTCAAACCCAAACTTTGGAAGGTCATATTGGCGGCAGGATAGTTCAATTCGCCAACGAGTAGGGTGTCATTGGGTTGAAACAGTGCTGAGGCCACCAAAAAGAAGGCCATTTGACTGCCACGAGTCGTTAAAATATGTTCGGAAGAAATAGCCATGCCACGGGTTTCATTCAAGAACTGGGCAAATACTTCTCGGAAGCGAGGTTGTCCTTTGGTATGCGTATATTGAAATACGGAGGAGTCGCCAAATTTAATATAGTGTGCATACAAACGAGCGAGTTCTTCCCGAGGAGCAAGCCGCACATCGGGTAAGCCGTCGTTGAATGCCAAGCGTTGCGTAATGACAGGAGGAATTTTGATGATGGTATTTTCGGGAATAAGTAGCTTGGGTATCGACTCTTTTACCGAATTTATCCCTTCCGAAAAAGCGATTGGATGTACAGTGGGTAATTTCTGGGTAATGAATGTCCCTTTTTTCGGGAAAACCTCAATCCATCCTTCCGCATAGAGTTCGTCATAAGCAGCGACGACCGTTTTGCGGTGGACTTCTAAAAGGGTTGCCATTTGGCGAGTACCCAACAATTTTGTTCCCGTTTTGAGTCTCCCTGCCTGAATATGCCGACTAATGCCATTAGCGATTTGGACATAGATGGGTAAGGATGATTCCTTGTTGATTTCGAGTAGGGTTTTGAAGGGGATGCTCATCTGGACTACTTAATGGTTTAATTGTGGTACACAACAGGTATCCAGTAAAGATATAAGTTTGTATCAAGAAATAACATCATAAACCCGATAAGCGTATGTTAGAAAAAACACCCCGCACCACGCCAAGTCGCTATGCCAATCAGCGAATGCACTACGACGAAGCAGTCGTTTTTCCAATTTTGGATGAAGCTCTATTTTGTACCATCAGTTATGCCCTTGATGGACAGCCTTTTAGTATTCCCACGGCTTTTGTTCGGAAAGAGGACAAATTGTATATTCATGGTTCTGTAGGAAGCCATTTTTTAAGAGGAATTGAAAGTGGAATTCCCGTTTGTATTTCGGTGATGCTGACGGATGCCTTAGTGGTGGCAAAATCGGCTTTTCATCATTCTGTCAATTTTCGTTCGGTCATTATTTTTTCTCAGGCACAACGCATTGATGACTATGAAATGAAAGCTGCTTTTTTCAAGGAATTAACCGAGAAAATTGTACCCGATAGTTGGGATTATTTACGTCCGATGAAAGCTAAAGAAGTGGATAAAACCATGTTGCTGGTCTTTGACATCAAGGAAGCATCAGCCAAAATTCGTACAGGAATGCCAAGCGACGATGAAGAAGATCAAGAATTACCTATTTGGTCGGGATTAATCCCAATCCCCAATAATCGTCTCACACCCATTCCAGATGAATTAAGTGTGAATATTCCTTTGCCAGCACATTTGAAGAGGTAAGTACTATTGAATTTTCTATCGTTAGAAGTTCCCCACCCTGACGGTCAACGACCCTGTCAGGGTGGAATCCAAATTTCTAATGAATTAGCTTTTTGTTTGTGAGGATATAAACCTTTACTTACCTCCAACCTCCAACCTCCAACCTCCTACCTAAAAAAGTAGTCATCTTTTTCTGACCTATTGACTCCTATAAGTATTTTTACCAACTTGCTCACACAAAACCGATTGACTAGGATTTACCCTCCTCCCTGCAAAACAGCAACCTTTTAATTAAATATACATTTGTAATAATGAAAACACTATTTTATCCACTTTTTAGCTTAACTAAAAAGCTATTTGCTCTTCCTTTTCTTCTTGCATTACTCTTTGTTAAAATACAACCAT
>JBMLRK010000300.1:0-3238 GCA_049241065.1 Spirosomataceae bacterium | reverse complement strand
CGTTCCAGCAATTTCCCCCGAAGTTACGTTGATAGTTACCTTTCCCTCGTCCAGTGTATTACTTGGAATAGCCTCTTTTTGAAGTCCTTCATAAAAAGGCTCTGTCATTTTAGCACGAGCAGGTAAGTTGAGCCATAATTGCAAAATCTCTAAAGGACCACCCTCTTTTTTAAATTTTTCCGAAGAAGTTTCGGCATGAATAAGCCCTTTTCCTGCCGTCATCCATTGTACTCCACCCGATTCGATAACGCTTGCATGACCCGAACTGTCTTGGTGCATAATGTCTCCTTCCAAAATAAACGTCACCGTTTCCATACCCCTATGCGGATGAGGCCCGAAAGGAAGTCCTTGATTATTAGTTGGATATTTTTGGTAGCCATGATGATTTAGAAAAAGAAACGGATCTAAATAATCAATCGTGCGAGTTGGCAGAGCGGTATAAGTAATTAACTCACGAATTAACGAATGCGTTGGTTTATGAATACGTTGAATAGTTCTCATGGAAATATTGATGAATATGATAGATGAATCCAAAGATAGGTATCTTTCGTTTCTTCTATCATATTTCATGCAAAATAACTTTACTATTGGATGATGTATTTAGTTAAAAGTTGACGGATTTGCTCTTGACGATTTAGGGAATTTCGATTATCTTTTTTCTTAAAATCTTCTACTAATTCATCTATTTCATTGGATAAACGCTTGCCATCATCTGACTTCTTTTTAAGATTCAAGCCTTTATTTTGAGCGATTATTTGTCCCCATACGGTACGAACGTCCACCCAGTAGGTTCTATTTTGATTCCAAAATTCAGTAGCCAGTTTACACTTAGCATCATCAATTTTTACATAATCATTGATTCCTTTTTCTTGAGCTAAAAGTTTATCACCCGATTCATTACGGACAACTTTGTCGTTATCTTGTTCATGTAAATACCCTTTTTCAGTGACATGGATACGATTATTTCTTCTTAATACCTGATAATCATCTCTCTTGGTGTACTCTCTTCGAGGTAGGGGAGCATCAGTTACATTTGCCCAAATATGTTGTCCATCTTTATGATTCCAAGAGGCAGAACCCTGATAACGAGGCATATCATTTACTTCAAACACTTGCTGACTCCACTGTCCTTTTACTTGGGTTTTAGGTAAAATTAACGGATTCCATTTTGTGCCTTTGTCATAAGCTAGTAAGTCGGTGTTTTCATAAACCCAGTCTTCTCGCCAGTGTTTAATTACCATGGTGTCACCAATCACAAGTAAGTGCATGAGTACTAATTTATCTTTAGACTCTTCGTCCACAAAGACCCATTCTCGCCCCCCTGTGAGGTATCGTTCATGGAATTTATAGTTTTTGTCAGGTGCAAAGGTTTCGGCATAACCGAACGAAACATCAAAACAACCGCATTGCCCTTTAATGGATTTAATATCTTCTGCTTTTTGGGCAAAACTGATGATTGACATAATCATAAAAATGAAGGTAATTAGTAATTTGTTCATTGGTATATAATGTTGATTGTTAGTATATTAATTGATATTAGATTACTTTTTTTTGACCAAGCTATACTCAATTACAGGTTTGCCTCGTTCGCCTCCGTCACTGCCTAAGCCCATACTAATGAATTTGAGTTTATAGATATTGCCAGAAGGGTCTTTCACAATATAAAAACGGTCTTGTTTTACGCCCAACGGACTGCCCGAAGTAGTACGCCATTTACTACCGATTGCATCTCGAGTTTTTAAGAAAGTAAGGTTCGCCAAATTAGATTCAGAGAAAGCTGCATAACTAACACTTGATGTTAAGACTTCTGCTGCTTCTGCTCCTGCGGCATAATTCAGCGATACAAAATCCTGAAACCAGTAGGGAGTAGGAGGGCTTGTTCCTGCATTAGAGGTACTATAACCCCATTGAATATCCCAGTTGATTTTACGAGGTTCTGCGGAAACAACTTTGGCAGTTTCTAAAGACAAAAAGCTAAAATTAAAATCGGCATTTTTGGGAATATCTATGCTTTGGATAGTTGTTTCTCCAATGCGAGCAAACTGCACTTTATAGCCTTCTCCATTGCGATTTACCTTTACTTTATACCATTGATTTTTGGCTTTACTTCCTTCGAAACTGATTAAATAGACTTTATTCTGCGATTCAGTTGCAGCGACTTCAGCAAAAACAGTTTTAGATAAATCGCCATCCCAATAGTCAACCAAAGCAAGACTTCCTTCGCTACCAGGAGAAAAATTTAGATTGGTAACACTAGCGGTATCAGCCAACGTAACAGCGGTGATGTCGGTTTTAGAAGTAGCTGCCGCCGATGATTGGTAATTGTGATTTAAGATAACCCTAAATGCACCACCATGATAGAATCCTAGATTCCAGCTTTTTCTTGCGGAAAGAGTTGTGGCATTTGCACTGAAATCTGCGTACACATTATTCGCATAATTAGACTCACTCGTTTTACCTTCGAGGGTTAATTTACTTCCAGTAGAGGTGATGGCAGAAAAGCTTAGTTTTGTCTCAGTAGTTAAACCAATAAGGGCAGGATTCCCCACAGATGTCATTTTGAACGTTAGGCTTTCATCTCCATTTAAGAAAATCCCCGTTTTCTTCTTTACCTTCACGCTCACACTTGACTGCCCCGCTGGAATCGTGGCAGTGATGACATTATTATTTGCAGCAGGTTCGGTTACAAACTCTTGATTATAAGTCAGTAAGCTTGGTGTTACTTGAATGCTAATCGGGATGGCGACATCGGTGACTCTGCTTAACGAAATTTGAACGCTTGCTTCGTCTGTCTCAAGTCCTTGCTGACTGGTAGCAAAATTGGCTAAGTTATCTGGTAAGGATACTTCTTCTTTGCAGGCAATAGTTAGCAGGCTAAGCCCGATGATGAGCGTATGAAATACTTTTTTCATGATGTTGTAAATGATTGTTGGGTTGTTGTATAATGATGACTTAAATAACTATTTGAACACTAAATGTTAAACTGATGACTTTATAAATTTGCTGATAATCCTAGAAAGAAAGACCTCCCGTAAGACATAGGTATTGCTCCGCCCGTACTATGGGCGGTGTCCGTTGTACCAGCAGTATTTTGGATGGTAGTAACGTCAAAAACGTTTTTAATACCGCCGATAAGGGTATAATTTTTTCCAAAAACTTGGCTAATCGTCATGTCTGCTGTGTGAAAACTAGCAATTTCACTCAGACGTGTAGTGCTTCCTTCATTGGTACTAATAGA
>JBMLRK010000299.1:0-1048 GCA_049241065.1 Spirosomataceae bacterium | reverse complement strand
TTTTTTCTGTTGTCCGAATGTCTTAGCAATATCAATTGTTTTGGTCAACTCTATCGTAAACGAATCTTCTTTCTTTTTTATTTTCTTATCAGCCACCGTTGTTGGCGTATAATCTGCCACGGCTGCTGCCAAAATGGTCACGTTGGCTTCTGGAAAAACTGATTGAGCCGCTTCAAACATCTCTTTTGCCGAATGTACCTTAATTAATTGAATGCGTTCATCTGGCAAAGCAATTTGTACGGGTCCACTCACAAGCGTCACTTTTGCCCCTAATTTAGCCAATTTATCCGCCAACGCATAGCCCATTTTTCCAGTGGAATGATTACTGATAAAACGTACAGGGTCAATTGCTTCTTGGGTAGGGCCTGCGGTAATTAAGATATTCTTACCGATAAGATTAGGGAAAAACTCAGGATTAAGTTCTTTTTTAAAACTTGCTTTCAATACTTCCACTAATTCTTCTGGTTCTGCCATACGTCCTTCACCGACCAAACCACTAGCGAGTTCACCAAAATTAGCTTTCACAATCACATTCCCAAATGATGTTAACTTCCGAAGGTTTTCCAAGGTACTTGGGTGGCGATACATATCTAAATCCATGGCAGGAGCAAAAAGAACTGGGCATTTTGCAGAAAGATACACGGCTGTCAATAAATCATCGCAAATACCGTTAGCACATTTGGCAAGCGTATGAGCAGTAGCTGGTGCAATAAGGATCAAATCTGCCCATAAACCTAAGTCAACGTGGTTATTCCATTCGCCAGATTCGCCTTTTACAAAATTACTATATACTGGCTTTTTCGATAAAGTTGCTAAGGTCAAGGGAGTAATAAACCCCTGAGCAGCCTCTGTCATCACGATTTGTACTTCTGCTCCTTCTTTTACCAACAAACGGGTCAGAGAGGCAATTTTGTAGGCGGCAATACTTCCTGAAACGCCCAATAAGATTTTCTTGTTCTGAAGCATGAAAATTCGGTGGTTGTAATTTTTAATGAGTTAAGTAAGTACTTTGACATATTTGACCACATAGTACCATAGAAAACATAGT
>JBMLRK010000298.1:0-1702 GCA_049241065.1 Spirosomataceae bacterium | reverse complement strand
ACTTTATGATATTAATATTAGGGTTATTTTCAGTTGTAAACAATTAGTTTTTTTATCTTTGTGCGTTACTGAACACCTATTTGTTTGTCAGTATCACTAACGCTAACTATTATCAGATGACTTATTGCTTAGGAATTAAAGTTCGTGGTGGGCTTGTTGCCATTGCAGATACCCGTATTACTGCTGGCTCAGAAGTATATTCGAATAAAAAAGTATCCGTACATGAGGTAGGGAAACATTCATTGTTTATCATGACTGCTGGTTTACGCTCGGTTAGAGACAAAGCGGTTATTTACTTTAATACACTTATAGATAACGATGGCGTTACCTTTAAGCACATGTACGAAGCGGTCAATTCTTTTGGAGACATTATTCGGAAGGTTGCCAAAGAAGACAAAGAAGCCTTAAAATCAGAAGGTTACAATTTCAATCTGCATTCAATTATTGGAGGCCAAATGGCTGGAGATGATGAGCATAAGTTGTTTCTTGTTTTTCCAGAAGGAAATTGGATTGAAATCAGCGAAGGGTTAAAATACCAAATCATTGGTAACTCAAATTACGGAAAACCCCTATTGAACAGAAGTTTATCGTATGAATCTTCGATTGAAGAAGCGATAAAATTAGGTTTTTTATCGTTCGATGCCACTCAAGTAAGTGCCAACGATGTCGGTTATCCAATTGATGTTATTGTATATCACAAAAACAGTTTCCATTTAATCGAACATCGTTTAGAAGCAGACGATATGCGTAGTGTTTCTGACCAATGGAATGATTTATTGAAGAATTCACTTGATGTATTACCCAACGATTGGGTTGATAGTATTTTAGCAAAAACAGAGACAGTTTAATAAAAAATTGTATCTTAGTGCGGAAAAGAATGTGACTTTAAAGAACATATTCGTTTAAAGACTGAACAATCGTTTCATTTATATCATTTTTTAATTAAAACCATTACAACAACTATGGGCTTAATGTCTTTTTTTAAAGGTGTCGGCGAGAAAGTATTCGGTGGACACAAAGAAGTAGAACCAGCTAAAGCTGCTGAAGTAGAACCGTTAAGAGCAGGTGCTTTATTGGCACACGTGAAGCAATTAGGTTTGCCTTACAACTCTTTGACTGTCAAAACTGCTGGCGACACGGTTATTCTTGAAGGTGAAGTTGCAAAACAAGAAGATTCTGAGAAAATTGCATTAGCAGTTGGTAACGTTGAAGGTGTTCAAGTGGTTGATAACAACTTAGTTGTTGCAGAACCTGCTGAAGAAGCTAAATTCCATGAAGTAGTTAAAGGCGATACTTTGTCTAAAATTGCTCAAACATATTATGGAGATATGATGAAATACCCTGTTATTTTTGAAGCTAACAAGCCGATGTTAAAAAGTGTAGATTTGATTTACCCAGGTCAAATCCTTCGTATTCCTCCAGTAGCATAAGAAGAAAATTAAATTTTAAATGTTGGATTTTAGATTTTGGATAATTTCAAAACCTAAAATCCAACATTTTTTTATGTCCTTTATGGAATTGCTTAATTTAACTCAGAGGTGTAAAAAGTGTAGAGTTTAAAGCCTAAAGTATTTTCACCAAATAATATTCTATCAAACCGTATTTTAAGAAAAATTATCTTAAAATTAACTATTTAACAAAACAGAACGTCTGCCTTTTGCTTTAATCTTATAAACTTTTAACTTTTTACACAACCTCGTTA
>JBMLRK010000297.1:0-4606 GCA_049241065.1 Spirosomataceae bacterium | reverse complement strand
ATTGCCCCAGGAACGGTTATCATTTCGGCAGGAGGAAACTGTTCTGATGTAAAGCAAGTCGTAGAACCTGTTTTACAAAGAAATGGCGGGAACATCTATTACGTAAATTTATCGCAAGATGTCTTTAAATTAGGCGGTAGTTCATTCGCTCAAATTTTGAATAAAGTCGGAACTGACGTTCCAAGCGTATTAGATGCGGCATTCTTCAAAAAAGCATTTAACCTTGTTCAAGACTTAATTAAAGCAGGACAAATCAAAGCAGGTCACGACATCGGTAGCGGTGGTTTAGTGACTACGTTATTAGAAATGTCTTTTGCAGATGTCAACTTAGGAGCAAGCTACGATTTGAGTAGTTTAGGAGAAGAAGATTTCGTAAAAGTATTATTCAACGAAAACATCGGTATTGTATTCCAAGCAGATGCAGCAGTTGAAGAAGCCTTTGTAAATGAAGGAATTGGCTTATTCAATATTGGTCAGGTTGTAGAAGGTGAAACCGTTACAATTAAACACCAAACAGACGAAATCATCTTGAATGTAAGCGAGTTGAGAGATATATGGTTCAAAACTTCGTATTTGTTAGACCGCAAACAATCAAGAAATGGCATGGCAGAAGCTCGTTTTGCGAACTACAAAAACCAAGCATTGAACTATCAGTTCCCAACACAATTTACAGGGCAAAAACCTAGCATTGCAGCAGGTCCAAAACCAAAAGCAGCCATCATCCGTGAAAAAGGAAGTAACTCAGAACGTGAAATGGCAAATGCAATGTTCTTGGCAGGTTTTGATGTAAAAGACGTTCACATGACCGACTTAATTTCGGGTCGTGAAACCCTAGAAGACATCCAATTTATCGGAGCAGTTGGTGGTTTCTCTAACTCCGACGTATTAGGTTCTGCCAAAGGATGGGCGGGTGCATTCTTATACAACGAACAAGCAAACACCGCCTTGAAGAAATTCTTCGCTCGTGAAGATACCCTTTCTGTAGGTATTTGTAACGGTTGTCAGTTGTTGATGGAATTAGAATTAATCAACCCAGACCACGAAGTACACGGTAAAATGCACCATAATACTTCGCACAAACACGAAAGTATTTTTACGTCTGTAACCATTCAAGAAAACAAATCGGTCATGCTTTCAACCTTAGCAGGTACGACTTTAGGCGTTTGGGTATCACACGGAGAAGGTAAATTTAACTTGCCTTACGAAGAAGCTCGTTACAATATCGTAGGAAAATACGGATACGACAGCTATCCAGCGAATCCAAACGGTTCGGATTTCAACACGGCTATGCTATGCGACAATACAGGAAGACACCTAGTAATGATGCCACACATTGAGCGTTCGACCTTCCCTTGGAACTGGGCAAACTACCCTGCTGACCGCAAAAACGATGAGGTTTCTCCTTGGTTAGAAGCCTTCGTTAATGCGAAAAAATGGATTGATGCGAAGAATGAAGTGAAGTAAGTTAGAAAACACTTTAAATAGAAACACAAAAGGAGACTTTCAAAAGAAGGTTTCCTTTTGTGTTTTAAAAGAAATTGGAAATATTGAATTGTAAACTTGCTAAAAAATCACACAACAAGCTATTATATTTACGCTATGGAAAAGATAACAATACATAATTATAGATGCTTTGAAGAACTTTCTTTGAGTTTCAAAGATGGAATTAATCTTTTTATTGGCGATAACTCCAGTGGTAAAACTACACTTATTCGAGCGTTAAGTACCGTACTAAGTACTTTTTTCACAGGCTTTAGTGACGAAAATACTCGTTTTTCTGGCTTAACCCTAAATGATTTCAGAATTATTACCACCTCTACGGGATTAGCGAATGAACCATCTATCAAAGTCGATTTTACAAATCTGCAAACAGATGCTTCTTTAGAATTACATTCTAAAAAAGGAAGGACTCTTCAAAAGTCTCTTAGCCCAATCAAAGAACTTGGGAAGCAACTATATCAAAATCTGTTTGAAGAAAAAATACAAAAGGAAAGTTTACCACTTTTCGCAAGCTTTTCCACCTCAGATATTCATACGAATAGAAAAATTGACGGTCGTAAATTCAATAGCTATGAACATAAACCTTCATTTGGTTATTATGAGTGTTTGCAAGGGGATGGTTTTTTAAGTTATTGGACTAAGCGGTTATTAATACTGAAAGAAGCACAACGAGGAGAGATTGAGTTAGAAGGAGTAAAAAATGCGATACAGAATGCACTTGGAATAAACGGATGTAACGTGATCGAAGATATTCAAATTCGTCACAATCAGGGTAAAGTTTATTACATCTTAACCGATAAAAGAGAAGTTGAAACAAGCTATCTTTCTGATGGTCTTACTCGTTTAGTTAATATTGTGTTGGATTTATCCTTTAGATGTATGTTGCTTAATAAAGGAATCTTTGGAAAAGAAGCTTGCCTCAATACAACAGGAACTGTATTAATTGACGAAGTAGATTTACACCTACACCCAAGCCTTCAATCAGTCGTTATGAAGGGCTTACAGAATGCGTTTCCAAAACTTCAGTTTATAATTACCTCTCATAGTCCCTTAGTAATGTCTGGCATTCCTATGAATAAACGCAATGCTATTTATAAACTAGCATACTCAGAGGCAAATGGTTACTCTGCAAAAGAGGTACAGGCTTACGGTTTAGATGCCTCCACCATTATTGAAGCTGTTTTGGGCGTTACTCCGAGAACGAAGGAGGTTGACGACCGACTAAATATGCTATTCTCATTCATTGATATAGATGATTACCTCCAAGCAAGAGACTATCTAAATGAGATGAAAGAAGAGTTTGGTGATAGCCTACCCGAATTATCCAAAGCAGAAACGATGTTGAATTTTCTAAGTGATAACGATGATTAAGATAACAAAAGGTAAAGAACCTCAAGAATGGACGGCTAAGAAAAAGACACCGGGCTTTACATATAGTTCCATTCCAGAACTTCGTCAAGCCTTACTAGAAGAACAGGGGTATATCTGTGCTTATTGCATGAGACAAATTCCTGTTAAGGATAAGTCTGAAAAAGAAACGTCAAAAATTGAACATACACTGTCAAGAGCTACTCATCCCGACTTACAACTTGACTATACCAACATGGTAATTGGTTGTCCAGGGAGTATTAATGATGATGCTCATTGTGATAAGTCTAAATCAGTGGGAGCAAAAGATATTAATTTTTCTCTCTTTAGTATTCCTGACATAAAATCAATCTCATACAGTAGTAAAGATGGTACTATAAAATCAACTAAACCAGTCATTGAAGATGAGATAAATAAGGTTTTAAATCTTAACAATCAACTCCTTAAAGCGAATCGTTTGCAGGCTATAAATGGTATAATTGCAGTATTAAATCTAAAAAATTGGAAAAAAAGTGAATGTGAGAAACAATTAGCAGACTGGAAGCAAAAAACACCCAGAGACATTCAAGGAGAAAAACAATTAGCATTTAAGCCTTACTGTGGTGTTGTCATTCACTACTTAGAGAAAAAACTAAGATAATCTTCAATAGAAGCCAATCAGGACAGACACCCTTTATTTTTTTAAGTAAAAAGAACCTTCTATCTTTATTGAGTGTTATCAAATCGACAACAAATCCAATTTCTTATTCCATTATGAAAAAATTTATTCTAGCAGCAGCTACCGTTTTGTTCGCTAACATGAGCATGGACGCTCAATCGGTTAAAGTTCCTGCTCCAAGTCCAACACAATCTATCAAGCAAGATTTCGCACTTTCTTCTATCGAAGTTTCTTATTCTCGCCCAGGCGTGAAAGGACGTAGCATTTTTGGTGATGTCGTTCCTTTCGGGAAATTATGGAGAACAGGAGCTAATGGCTGTACTAAACTTACCTTTGGTGAGGATGTAAAAGTAGGTGGCGTTGATGTAAAAGCTGGTACTTACTCGCTTTTCAGTGTTCCTAACAAAGATGAGTGGGAAATCATCTTAAACAAAAACATCACAATCGGTGGCTTAGATGGCTACAAAACAGAAGACGATGTAGCTCGTTTCAAAGTAAAAACTGCGATGTTAGGTTCATTAGTTGAATCCTTCACAATTCAAGTAGCGAACGTTACTTCTTCAACGGCTGACATTCAGATTTCTTGGGAAAAAACTTCGGTAAATATTCCTGTAGTAGCTGACATCGACACGAAAATCAGCAAGTCTATCGAAACTGCAATGACCGTTGATAACCGTCCGTACTTCCAAGCGGCTAGTTATTACTTAGAAACTGGTAAAGATTTAGGAAAGGCATTAACTTGGGTTGATAAAGCCGTTGAGATGAATCCAAAAGCATTCTGGATGGTTCACTTAAAAGCAAAAATCCAAGCAAAATCGGGTGACAAAGCTGGTGCAATTGCTACGGCTAACAAGTCTATCGAATTGGCAAAAGAAGCTAAAAACAACGATTACGTTGCGTTAAACGAAAAATTAATTGCTTCGTTAAAGTAAGCATTTCTTGCTCAAATTGACATAAAAAAGCGTTACAGGTTCTTAAAACTTGTAACGCTTTTTTGTTTTAGAGCGTCCACAATACAGGGATTAAAATCCCTGTTTACAAAATCGCTCGTCTCGATGAGACTATAATTTTTATAACTCC
>JBMLRK010000296.1:0-3579 GCA_049241065.1 Spirosomataceae bacterium | reverse complement strand
CTCCTTGCCCCTTGCCTAGCAGCCTCTTTGCCTCCAAAACTCAACTCCTCCCTAAAGCCACAACCCCAAAGTAGTTTTCAGCACCTACTTGTCCGCCTTTTACGTTTACTTCTAAGCCTTGGATAGCAGGATTTGGCGAGCTTACTCTACACAAAGGAGCGCCAGGGACGAGCGGTTTAATCATTTCAATCGCCTCAATTTCTAAGGCACGAGCCGCAAAACTAGAGGTGTCTCCCCCTGCGATAAGCAAGCGTTTAATCCCTGTTTTCTCAATAGTATGCTTGGCAATTAAGCCCAAAGCCGTTCCTAGTTTTTCAGAAGAAAGGCTTTCAAAGTGACTATTGTTTTGATTCGCATTACCGCCATCGGTATGAATAACCAAGGGCTTACCTGCTTGAATGAATGCTGCACCTGCTTCGATATAAGGTGTCAGCGTCGCAAGCGTAATTTCTTGTTTGCACAAGCGTTGAGCGTCTAAGATAACTTCTGAAAAACCATTGTTTTTTGCCCAATCAATCTGAGCATTACTTACTGGCGAACAGCTACCCGAAATCACCAAAAGGTTGGTCACTGCTTCCACCTCTTCCCATGTTTCTTGCGGAACGAGCTGTTGTTGTGCATTCCAAAAACCACCCAACGCCATCTCGATTCCCGATGACCCCACCGAGAAGAGAGCCGAATCGTTTACCTGAGCATCCAATAATTGACCAATCTGAGGAAATTGTTCCTGATAAAGTCCATCTATCAATACAATATCGGTTTTATTTTCGACTAATTCCTGCAACGCTTTTTGTACTTGATCAAATGGTTTTACGATTTGCAAAATATCTAATAAGCCTATTTTTTTATCCGTTTGCTTTGCCAAATGAAGTCGCAAATCTCCTTCATCGGCAGGAGTAACAGGGTGCTTGCTCATGGATGGATGGCGGTCGAGTCGGTAAATTGCTCCCTGACTGCCAATACCCATACGAGCGAATAGATTTCCGAAGGTGCAAAAGCGTCCTAACGACGGGGCAGCTACCAACACAGGCACAAACGCTGTTTGAAAAACGGCTAAACCGATTTCGATGGCTTTTCCGATGCTACCAATAGTGGGAGAGGAGTCGAAGGTTGAACATACTTTGTAGTGAATATGCCGAACGGGTAAGTGCTTGAGTGCTTCAAAATCAGGAGTTAAGCATTTTGCCATGGCATCTGGCGACATTGCTCTGGACATTCCTGCAACGCCAATCGCCTTTAAACCTTGGTACTTTGCAAGTGTTGTCGCACTAGGGGGAGTCATGAATAGAGCGGTTTTTGCACCCGCTCTACTCAAAAATTCTAGGGCATCGGTTGACCCTGTAAAATCGTCGCCATAATAGGCTAGTAATAACTGATTTTCCATGTGTTACAAATCCGATTCTAAGATTAAAACCCAGTCGTTGCCCGCTTGAGGTGTGGCAGGAGGATTGAATTCTTTGGAATGCGTGTTCTTGAATTTTCCAATCAGGGTTGTTGAGCCATTTCTTGGATTATACCAATACGCTTTCACTTCTTTACCTAAAATTGACCCCATTTTCACCTTGAAATTACGCCCTGTGTACGTATAAAATAAGGCAAATTTATTGCCACTGCTTGCTACAATATAGTTATAGCGTTGCCCTTGGTCTAAGACAAGATTCTGGCTCGGCTGACGATTTACATAGTCTTTTTTAGACTCAATCAATTTTTTCAAATACTGCATTTGGGATGCTCCAGCAGCATTAAGTCCTTGATTCCAAAGCTCTAAAGGCCCGTACGAATTTTCTTCATTTTTATCGCCTCTGTACATTTGCATCACTGCATTTTGCCCGTAGGTATAGCCAAATGCTCCTGCCAATACCGACCAATATCCATAACGACGTACGTCTGCGGCTGTCCAACGAGGTTGGGTCACATCGTGTAAGCCATAAGGAATACCCTCATAAGAAGGCTCTCCGTCGATAACGGGTTTTGTAGGTTTTAAGGCATAATCGACATCAATGTATTTCCAGTTATCTTCTCCAAAATGACGTTCTTCGTTGGCAGAGGTATCTTGAGCATAGCTTCTATGTCCCGATTGTACCATGTTAAAGTCTAACCACGATTCGTTATGAAACCAGTCGGAAGAAGAGGTTCTCCCTCTTGGGTGGTAGGTGATTAAATGCTTGGTATCCAGTTTGTTAATGGTATTTCCAATGGCTTTCCAAACATCCAACGCCTCACTTCCTCTAATATCGCCTCCATTTAACCAGATGATATTCGATTTTTTTCCAAAACGGTTAGCTAAAAAAGTAGCATAAGTTTCGGCTTGCTGAGGGGTAATTTTTCCTTCTTTTACGTTGCCACCCCAAACAGGTACAAAGCCAATATAAATGCCTCGTTTGGCTGCTTCATCAATCACAAATTCTACATGATCCCAGAAATCATATTCTTGTGGATTACTGAAAGAAGTACCTGGCGTTGTGTTGGGTTTTGCAACCTGACGAGCAACTAATGCTGAGTCGCCATACATATTAACGACACTCAAGGTATGTAAGCCCATTACTTGCACCACGTTGAATCCCTTTGCTTTACGGTCGTCTAAATACTGGATTGCTTCTTCTCGTTTTAGTTTGGTAAACAGCAACCAGCCTGTATCGCCTAACCAGAAAAAGGGTTTTCCGTCTTTGGTTTGTAGGTAACGTTTATTCGCTGAAACCACTAAGTCAGGTACGTTTTGTGCGAAACTGTTATCTGCTAAAAGTACTAACAACAGCAAGAAAAAAATAGAGAGTTTACGTGTCATTCGTTGTATGTGATATGAGTGTTTATGTCGGAGTAGTATAAAAGTTTAACGTTTATGAGTTAAAAATCCAAGAAGAATGATTATTCAGCATAGATTGCTTTGAACTTTTAACCTTCAACTTTTACAAAACTCCATACTTAATTATTTCCGAATCCAGATTACAGAAGCCCCCTTTGTTTTAGCTTGTAAGGACACTAAGCTTCCTCCTGCGATGGTAGTGGTTTCTATTACTTTTCCGTCTTTAGGATTTAGGAAACTTACTTGGAATGTTCCTTTTGCATTGCTTAAATCTAGGGTGATGTCCTCACTGCCTTCTTTATATAAGATGTATTTTTTGTCTAAAACCCCTAGTCCCCATTGATTACTTGGTTTATTGGACAAGGTTAATGGACTCATTTCAGAAGCATCTTTCAAGAAATCCTTGGGTAAGCCTTGCGGTAAATTCGCTAGAGAACCTCCTGCCATGAAGACTGCCCATCCGAAACTATCGTAGCTATCTCCAGAATACGTTACCGCTTTTGTAGGGAATTTCTGACGATATTCTGCTACGGCACGATAGACTTGTTCAAAAGAAGAACGCTTTGGATTTAGTAAACGAGCGTGTTGTCTTGGTGCTAAATTTTGCCCGCCTTTGGGTTCGTAGGTCGTACCATTGAATTGATAATGCCAATAGCGAATGTCGATAAGGTCAATGGTTTTGGCACGTTCTTTATCTGCCAAAATCGCATATTGTACGTCTTTTGTAGTACTTAAACCAATAAGAACAGTTTTTCCTTTTTCCTTCTCCAACTCTT